>NZ_JBALOP010000031.1:0-258 GCF_036962685.1 Bacillus sp. JJ1566
GAACACGGAAGTTAAGCTCTTCAGCGCCGATGGTAGTTGGGACTTTGTCCCTGTGAGAGTAGGACGTCGCTAGGCAAACAAAAGATCAACCGATATGGTTGGTCTTTTTTTTGATTCAAAACCGGGAGGTTTTGTATAAACAAAGGTCTACAAACTGAGTTAAAATGATAATAATAAAGGGTTGGGTTTCGAGGAGCGAAGAGTTCAAGGAAGCAAGGGAGCGACAACCGGAATGTACCGTGTACATGAGGATTGGAG
>NZ_JBALOP010000031.1:331-8137 GCF_036962685.1 Bacillus sp. JJ1566
TGGTAGTTGGGACTTTGTCCCTGTGAGAGTAGGACGTCGCTAGGCAAACACAAGATCAGCCGATATGGTTGGTCTTTTTTGTGTTTATGCAAAGAAAGAGGCTTGAAGTTGGATAAAATTAGGGAATAGTGTACTCGCAAACACCATAAAGAGGTACATAAATGGATAAAATCAGGAAAGGTAAAATCAGTGAACACCAATTTTCTTCCACATCTTAAATAGAAATTAATAGTACCCCTAGTAATGGTAAAAGAAGAGCAGCAATCCATAGCGGTAGATATAGCCTTCTTGATTTCTTTACAATCTTTCTTGGAAGGCTGAATTCATAAATGCTTTTATGTAAACAATTCATCACTGCAAATATCATGATGGTACCCATAAAACTAAATAATAATGCTACTATGTAGTACGCTATTTTTTCATCTGAAAATGGAAGCTTTGTAATTAAAATTGTCAAAATCAAGTAAATCAGTGAAATAAAGAATAACGTTCGGAAATTCTTTATCAATAGTTTTGGTGATTTTGCGATTGCATCCATAACAGAAGTGTCTTTTAACACAATAATGTAAGGGGTTAGAGAGTAAAATAGTACAATTAGCATTGCTAATAGTGCTAGTGGCCAAAACATAGTTAAAAAAATGAAGAGTACTCCACTGATTAAGAATTCTATGATCGAAAATAGCACCATTCTTTCAAAATAGTAGGGTGCAATTTTTAAGATGGAATATGTATTATCCGGCCCTTCTAAAAAGCATTTCATGGAGCCGAGGTACATGCTGAGTGCATAGCTTTTTAATAGTAGTATGACAATGGTGGCAATGCTGGTAAGTAGCCAATTCGTTGTTGGTCCCTGAAAAGCATCTAGTAGCGGAATCCCATAGGGTATTGGAAAGTGAATGATGTGAAAACCAAATATCGTAAAACCAATATATACACCTAATACTCCAGTGAATGTTAGAATTACGTTTACGATTAGTGGAATAATAATTAGTCGTGGGTAGTAAATGGTATGGTAAAAACCTTTTGAAATGTTCAAAATATCACCTCAGGTTATTCTTTTCATATTTTATCATAATAAAGGGGCATGAAAAAACCTATTCCAATGACGGAATAGGTTATTTTTTCTTTATTTTACCTGACCACTTTTTAAAGCCACCTTGTAATTGGTAAAGATCTTTGTAGCCTTTTCTACGAAGTAATTGTGCCGCACGACCACTACGAACCGTGTTTTGGCAGTATAAGTAGACTGGTTTATCAGGTCTGATTTCAGTTAATCGCATTTTCATTTGTGATAATGGTATATTGCGTGCACCTAGAATATGACCTCCGTCAAATTCGTTTGGTTCACGGACATCGATCAGTTGTGCTTTGCGATATCCTTCACGAAACTGTTCTTCATTTAAAACTTTTACTATTTTTCTTTGGTAGAAGAATGTAATAATTCCGTATGCGATGAGTGCACCTAAAACAATTAAAAGTATTTCCAAAATCAATCTACTCCTTTTTCTATCTCTCATTTTCTATTATATTCGTGTGGTTAAAAAGAATCAAAGGAATTCTCTGGAGGTTTTGATTTTGAAAAACAATTTTTGTTCTGATAGACTAAGGAATGGCAAATAATATTGAACAAAGAGGGTTTCGTATGGGAAAAGAAGTTTGGAGATTTATTGATTCTGGCCATTGTTCACCAGCGTTTAATATGGCTTTAGATGAAGCGTTGCTTGATTGGAACAGTGAGGGAAAAATTCCACCGACGATTCGTTTTTATGGTTGGAATCCAGCGACACTTTCTATTGGTTATTTTCAAAAGGTAGAAAGAGAAATTGATCTTGATGCTGTGAAAAAATATGGGCTTGGCTTTGTGCGTCGTCCGACAGGTGGAAGAGGGGTATTACATGATCAGGAGCTTACATATAGTGTAATCGTGTCGGAAGCGCATCCTGAAATGCCCAAGACAGTTACAGAAGCATATCGTGTTATTTCAGAAGGAGTTTTACAAGGTTTTCGCAATCTTGGTCTTGATGCATATTTTGCCGTTCCTAAGACAGCTGAGGAGCGTGAAGGGTTAAAAAATCCACGATCTGCAGTTTGCTTTGATGCACCTTCTTGGTATGAGCTTGTTGTTGAAGGAAGAAAAGTAGCAGGGAGTGCCCAAACCAGACAGAAAGGTGTTATACTTCAGCATGGTTCTATTCTACTAGATATAGATGAGGACAAATTATTTGATTTATTTAAGTATTCAAGTGAACGTCTTAGAGAAAGAATGCAACGTAATTTTAAAAATAAAGCAGTTGCTATAAATGCATTAAGGGAGAAACCGGTTACGATTGCTGAAGCTAAAAAGGCTTTTAAAGAAGGTTTTGAGGAAGGGCTAAATATTGTGCTTGAGCCTTATCAATTGACAGATGAAGAATTGACCTATGTACATGAAATTGCTGAAAGACGATACAAAACAGATGAATGGAATTTTAAACGATAAACGACTTTTTTAGTCGTTTTTTAATTTGAAAAACCGGAAATCTTTGGTATTACTGGGTTGGGACTAATAGAGGGAAAAAGCAACCGACAAAATTCATCAAAAACACCGAAATTATTTAAATTACCTAGTTTTTCCTCTGTTTTTCTTAATATATTATACTATTTTCGGTTTGACAAAATAGTTTTTATTCATCCGTAAATCAATATGTAGTGGTGTCGAAAATAATTTTAACACTATATATTGATATTTTATTGTCTTTCATATGGATATATGATACTTTAATTTTATCACATTTAAATATACAAAATTGAATTAATAGATTTTAAGGGAGATGTGGGAATGACTGTTGTGCTAGAAAAAATGGATATTAATGTTGAAAGGTTGAACCAGGACATACGCCTTTTTCCTCAGGTCCATCCAATTACGGAGGACATGGAGATTACGCATAAGGGCGTATCTAGGCTTGTAATGCTTGACCGGTATACCTTTAAGGATACCGAGAAGCTTACACTTGCTGAAGGTGACTTTGTTGTTTTAACGATCAAAGAAGATCCAAAGTTTCCTGCACGTGGTTTAGGTTTCATCGTTGACATTGATTGGGAACAGAAGACAGCACAGGTACTAGTAGATGAAGAGTATCGTGGTGTGTTGGACAACCCTGAGGAAGTGGAAACAGGAATTGTTAATCGTTCACTAGATGTTATTGAGAAGCCTCTTGAAGTTTTCTATGAGCAGATTGCAAAAAGAAATGCCACTGGTTTAGCTTCCGTTGAGGAAACGGAGGAAAAGCGTAAGGAATGGTTTGAAAAGTTCTATCAAGAGCTTGTTAGCTTAAATTTCATTCCAGCTGGACGTGTTCTATATGGAGCAGGTGCGGATACAGATGTTACGTACTTTAACTGTTACGTAATGCCGTATGTTCAGGATTCTCGTGAGGGTATTTCCGAGCACCGTAAACAGGTCATGGAAATCATGAGCCGTGGTGGGGGTGTAGGAACAAATGGTTCTACATTACGCCCACGTAACGCACTAGCACGCGGTGTAAATGGAAAGTCATCTGGTTCTGTTTCATGGTTAGATGACATTGCGAAATTAACGCATCTTGTGGAACAAGGAGGTTCGCGCAGGGGTGCTCAAATGATCATGCTTCAATCGGATCATCCGGACATTATTGAATTCATCATTTCAAAAATGCAAAATCCAAGAATACTACGATTTTTAATGGAAAATACAGAAGATGAAACAATTAAAAAATACGCTCAAGAAAAACTAAAATTTACTCCATTCACTGAACAGGAAGTTCAAATGTACCAAGGCATTGTGAATTACAAGCACATCCCAGGATACGGTGGGTTTAGCGAGAAGATTATTAAAGATGCTGAGCAAAAATTAGTTACTGGTGGAAATTACAGTGTTCATAATCCAGAATTCTTAACAGGTGCCAATATTTCCGTTTGTATCACAAAAGATTTTATGGAAGCTGTTGAAGAAGATGGATTATACGAACTGAGATTCCCAGATGTTGAAAGCTACAATGAAGAAGAAATGAAAATATACAATGAAGAATGGCACAAGGTTGGGGATGTACGAGAGTGGGAAAAACTTGGCCATAAAGTACGTGTGTACCGTAAGATTAAAGCGAAAGAGCTTTGGAATCTAATCAATATCTGCGCAACTTATGCCGCAGAACCAGGAATTTTCTTTATTGATAATGCAAACGACATGACAAATGCACAAAGCTACGGTCAAAAAGTCGTTGCAACTAATCCGTGTGGTAAAAGTAAAGTGGCTTAGTTTGCCTCACGTAAAAAACTGCGGAATAAAGCGGGAAGGCTGAGAGGCTAATCCGAACCGAAGGCTAATTTAAAATGTTGGTCAGGGGCAACGCATAGAAGGTGAAACTGCTAAGCAGAATATAATCCTTCCACGAGGCCGCAGCACCGAAATGGTGAAAATATATGCTGACCTTACAGGAAATGAACTGTAAGAAGTAAAGGATAAAAAACCTTTACGATAACAAAATTGGAACAGCCACTAGCACCATATTCAGTTTGTAACCTTGCAGCTGTTAACTTAGCAGAAATGGTCGATAAAGATACTAAATCTGTTAACTTTGACAAGCTGAAGCAAACAGTTGAAGTTGGAGTAAGAATGCAGGATAACGTAATTGACGCAACTCCATACTTCTTAGAAGCTAATCAAAAGCAAGCACTAGGTGAGCGCCGTGTTGGTCTCGGAGTAATGGGCTTACACGATATGCTTATCTATTGTGAAACAGAATATGGTTCAGAAGAAGGAAATAAGCTAGTTGACGAAGTGTTTGAAACTATCGCAATTACTGCTTACCGTGCTTCAATTGAACTAGCAAAAGAAAAAGGTAGCTTCCCATTCTTAGAAGGTAATTCACCAGAGGATGGAAATCGTATCAGAGAAGCTTTAGTCGATACTGGATACATGCAAAAAATGCCTGAAGATATCAAAAACGATATTAAAGAATACGGAATTCGGAACTCACACTTACTAACTGTGGCTCCTACAGGCAGCACAGGAACAATGGTTGGTGTTTCCACAGGCTTAGAGCCTTACTTCTCATTCTCTTATTTCAGAAGTGGACGCTTAGGTAAGTTTATCGAAGTTAAAGCAGATATCGTTCAAGAATATTTAGATAATCATCCAGAAGCAGATCCAAACAACCTACCAAGCTGGTTCGTATCTGCAATGGAGCTTTCGCCAGAAGCGCATGCTGATGTACAATGTGTGATCCAACGCTGGATTGACAGCTCCATCAGTAAAACTGTTAACGCACCAAGAGGCTATACTGTATCTCAAGTAGAAGCAGTATATGAGCGTCTCTACAAAGGTGGAGCAAAAGGTGGTACAGTTTACGTTGATGGAAGCCGTGACGCTCAAGTTCTTACTTTAAAAGCTGAAGAGAACACTTTTGAAGAAACAGAAGTTACAACTGAAGTAGAAGAAAAACCAAAAAATCGTGTCGTCCTTATGGATACGATCATGGATTTACGTCAAACTGACGTAACCATCGGTTCAGAAGTAGGCGACACATGTCCGGTATGTCGTCAAGGTACAGTTGAAGACCTTGGTGGATGTAACACATGTACAAATTGTAATGCCCAGCTAAAATGCGGATTGTAAGTCATTATTAAGAGGGAATCATTTTGATTCCTTCTTTTTTTATCCTCAAAAATAATCATACGTACTAAATCCCAAGTAAGGCGCTTACAAATGTATAAAGGCCGGTTAAACTTTATTCAGCAAACCTGAATAAAGTTTAACCGGCGGATGCCACAGATTTTTAAAGGAAATTTTTTGAGGTGTAGGATCAAAGACTAAGAACGCCACATCCTGATGTCTTCGTCTTTGTGACACACCTCGTGTAGGCCTAAAAAAATCTGGGCACAAATACGCCAAGGCGCATTTGATAGGGGAGGGGTTCGATGTTAATAGATGGTGTATTTTCGGGTGGGGGCATAAAGGGATTTGCGCTTATTGGTGCGTACCAAGCAATCGAAGCAAAGGGATTAACCTTTAAAAGAATGGCAGGAACTAGTGCTGGCTCCTTAATCGCTTCCCTAATCGCGGCAGGTTACACAAGTGGGGAGATTATTGACCTTATGGAAGAATTAAACCTCGGTGATTTTTTAGACCAACGCAAAGCCCTCTTACCAACACCTTTAGCTAAATGGCTTCTTTTATATTGGCGGCTTGGATTATATAAAGGAGATATGTTAGAGAAATGGATTTATCAAAAACTCCGAGCAAAAGGAGTCGTAACCTTTCAAAACCTCCCACAAGGTCGATTAAGAATTATTGCTTCCGACTTAACGAATGGAAGAATCATGGTGTTGCCCGATGATTTAGAACGCTATGGGATACATCCGGCATCCTTTCCAGTTGCAAAAGCGGTACGGATGAGCTGTAGCCTCCCTTACTTTTTTGAGCCGGTCCGTCTAAAAGACTATCAAGGCAATTCAATTGTAGTGGATGGTGGGGTCTTATCGAACTTTCCAATCTGGCTTTTTGATGAAGAACAAAAGCTAAAAAGGCGCCCTGTGCTTGGAATCAAACTTAGTGGGAATAGTCAGCAACAAAAACAAAACAAAATTAACAATGCCATCGATATGTTTGGAGCCCTCTTCGAAACCATGAAAAATGCCCACGATACACGCTATATCTCACGCCGACATGAAAAGAATATTATTTTTATTCCAATTGAAAGTGGTTTGACGACAGAGTTTGGATTAACGGATGAAAAAAAGCAGGAACTTATTCTAGTTGGTAGAACTCGTGCAGAATCCTTTTTACGAACTTGGTGTTATTAACTTTATTCACTTGGGGTTTGACCCCAACTAAATCAAAGTTAAAGCTTCCGGCGGATGCCACAGATTCTCAAAAGTAGGATCATAGACTAAAAACGTCACATCCTGTGTCAACGTCTTTGTGACCCACCTCGTCTGGGCCTAAAATCTGGGCGAGCAAATAGGCCAAGGGCGCATTTTATTTAGAAGAATCAAAAAAACTTTATTCAGCCTGATGCTGAATAAAGTTAGAATAATGCTCGATTCTTCTTTTTTCCTTTTTTTCCTTCAATTACGGTTAGGTGTGTCGTATTCGTTTTTCGCTTTTTATGAATAGACGATACAGTCGATCGTTTTGTCGCGCTAGTCGTAGGTTTCTTATTGCCTACTCCCGAAGAATGTGTTTTTCGCTGACTACCTGTTTTAAATCTCCTTCTAGATTGTTTAGCTGCGCGTAAATAAGCGGAATGTTCCTTTCCTCCCATTCGTCGACTAATCACAAATTTATATAGTAGATAGATGATACCAATGAATAGGAAAATCATGCCTGCTTGCACGAGTAATGAACCCGGACGAGTGAAAAGAGTGTAGACAAATCCAAGTGCACCTAATCCTAGTAAAATCATGACGACTATATTCGATTTACGACGATTCATGAGATACACCTCCTGAAAGCTATACTTATATTGTATTAAAAATCAATATTGTTGTTGCTCGTATATTTCAATTGAATAATCGAATTTTATAAAAAATGAGTCCTTCTTCTTAATATATATTCTACAAGATATGCTAATAAACCTCTATGTTAACGACATCATTTATGACAAATTTATTTTTATTCCAATAAACATTTACTATTGTACCCAGCAATTTCCATTACTACACATTTTTCCACGAATCTTTTTCAAATAGATTAGCATATTCAGCAAACGTATTGCTGAATATGCTAAAAGCCTCCGGCGGATGCCTCAGATTTTCAAAGGAAGTTTTTCGAGCTTAAGATCAAAGACT
>NZ_JBALOP010000031.1:8182-19426 GCF_036962685.1 Bacillus sp. JJ1566
GTGGGCCTAAAAAATCTGGGCGGCAAATACGCCAAAGCGTATTTGATAAAGTTTCGGGACATACTAGCAAATGGAGGTGTTAGCCTATGGTAGATGCTGAAAAAAAGAATCCAGAACTTGAACAAAATAAAAAAGATGGTGAGATGTCTTTAATCGGCAAGGTTGTGGTGATAGGCTTGTTCGGAGGCATTTTTTGGAGTTTGCTGTCCTATTTTACGTATGTGTTTCATTTTACAGAACTGAGCCCTAACCTTATCCTTAAACCGTGGATCCTTGGTGATTGGAAAAATCGCGTGTTAGGTCAATTTATTGGAATTTTTGTGATTGGAATCCTATCAATTGGTGTAGCCCTTTTATATTATGCTTTGCTAAAAAAGTTTCAGTCCATTTGGGTTGGTGCGGGGTTTGGCATTGTTTTATGGTTAATTGTCTTTTATGTGTTTAATCCAATTTTTCCGGATATTAAAACCGTTGCCGAACTAAAGCGTAATACAGTTATTACTACAATATGCTTTTATATTCTATATGGTGTCTTTATTGGTTACTCGATTTCATTTGAGGAAAACGAAATGAAGGGGGAAAGGCAAGCAGTCTCTACAAATGAGTAGGTAAATGAGGGGAAATTATGATAGAATGTTCTTGTTCGAACATTCTATTTTTAAAGGAGTTTTACATATGAAAAAAATACTCCTTATTAACGGGCCTAATTTAAACCGACTCGGATTGCGGGAGCCACATATTTATGGAAGTGTTACACTTGCAGATGTGGAGAAAAATTTGACTGAGTTTGCCGTAACTCAAAATGCTGAACTTGATTGTTTCCAATCCAATCATGAAGGTGCGATTATTGATGCCATTCATGAGGCAGAAGGAAAATACGATGGAATCGTGATGAATCCTGCTGCATTCACCCATTATAGCTATGCCATCCGCGATGCGATCGCAGGGGTCACAGTGCCTGTAATGGAAATACATATTTCAAATATTCATAAGCGTGAAGAGTTTCGACACACATCAGTCATAGCTCCTGTGACAATTGGACAAATTGTCGGAGTAGGTGTCTATGGCTACAAACTTGCTCTACTAGCAATGTTAGAGCACTTAGGGGGAAAGCTAGATGAGTAAATTAGAAAAATTACGAGAAAGTTTTTCTGGCTTTGGAATCGATGGTTTATTAGTGACCAATAGCTTCAACAGACGTTACATAACAAATTTCACGGGTACAGCCGGGGTTGCCCTCATTTCTGAAAAAGCTTCCGTTTTTATTACAGATTTTCGCTATGTGGAGCAAGCAAATGAACAAGTGAAGGAATTTGAGATTGTGCAACATTCAGGTCCAATCATTGAAGAGGTAGCTAAACAAGCTGAAAAAATGGGAATTAAAAAGCTTGGATTTGAGCAAGAGGACTTATCATATGCGACATATACAGCATATGACAAAGAAGTGAATGCTGAACTTGTTCCAATTTCAGGTGCAATTGAAAACTTACGCTTGATTAAGACAGAATCAGAGATTAAGATATTAAAGGAAGCTGCGGAGATAGCTGACGCCGCTTTTACATATATCTTAGATGTAATTCGTCCTGGTATTACAGAAATTGAAGTTTCAACCGAGTTAGAATTCTTTATGCGTAAACAAGGAGCAATATCATCTTCATTCGACACAATTGTTGCATCAGGCTATCGGTCTGCATTACCGCATGGGGTAGCAAGTGACAAAGTGATTGAAAAAGGAGATTTTGTAACGCTTGATTTTGGTGCATATTATAAAGGATACTGTTCTGATATTACACGTACCGTTGCTGTTGGTACTCCTAGCGATGAACTAAAAAATATTTATGATGTTGTTTTAGAGGCTCAACTTCGTGGAATGGCAGGCATCAAGGCAGGCATCACAGGAAAAGAAGCTGATGCACTAACTCGTGATTACATTGCTGAGAAAGGCTATGGTGAATATTTTGGTCATTCCACCGGTCACGGACTTGGTATGGAAGTGCATGAGCAGCCATCCTTATCATTCCGATCCGATAATGTACTTGAACCAGGGATGATCGTAACCTGTGAACCAGGAATTTACATAGCAGGATTAGGTGGCGTAAGAATTGAAGATGATGTAGTTGTCAGAAAAGATGGCAATGAATCGCTCACATTCTCAAAGAAAGAACTAATTATTCTATAGACAAATGATTGTCGCAATTGAATTAGGAGGAAACAATATATGATTTCAGTTAACGATTTTCGTACAGGTTTGACAATTGAAGTAGACGGTGGAATCTGGAGAGTAATGGATTTCCAACACGTTAAACCAGGAAAAGGTGCTGCATTCGTTCGATCTAAGCTTCGTAACCTACGTACAGGTAACGTGCAAGAGAAAACCTTCCGTGCAGGTGAAAAAGTAGCAAAGGCACAAATCGAAAACCGCAGAATGCAATATTTGTATGCTAACGGCGACTCACATGTATTCATGGATAATGATTCATATGAGCAAATCGAGTTACCAGCATCTGCAATTGAGTATGAGTTAAAGTTCTTGAAAGAAAATATGGAAGTTCATATTATGATGTTCCAAACTGAAACACTTGGAGTAGAGCTTCCAAACACAGTTGAGCTAAAGGTTACTGAAACAGAACCTGGCATTAAAGGGGACACAGCTTCTGGCGGTTCTAAACCAGCTACCCTTGAAACTGGTTTAATTGTACAAGTTCCTTTCTTCATAAATGAAGGTGATGTGTTAATCATTAACACTGATGAAGGATCTTATATATCACGTGCGTAAATAAATAATGTTGAGGACTCACCGTTTGAGGTGGGTTCTTTTTTTTGATATTTTTTTAAGATGAATTAGGGAAAATAACAGGGAAAAGCGAAACCCGCACACCGAAAAGAGGCACAGGTATGGATAAAATCAAGAAAAATCCAAATTCACAAACCCACCTATATTCCACCGCTCCACTCTGCCTCTAAAAAATTTCCTCTTCTGAAAATCCCCCCACAAGCATAGGTTGTACAAAAGAAATTTGATTAGGTGGGGACTACTATGAAACGAATGTTTTCCATGTTTGATACGACAGTTTTAACAATGGCTGGACTGAGGATCATATCAGGATGCTTAGAAATCACGGCGGCTATTTTAATGCTAGTTTTTAATGATGTGAAAAAGGCGTTAGCTGTTAATGCGCTACTTGCAATTGTGGGGCCACTCATTCTAATTTCGACGATGTCGATCGGACTAATTGGATTGACGGATCAGTTGTCTTATTCAAAACTAATATTCATAGGGCTCGGGGTTGCGTTTATATTGTATGGAATCTTCCGATAGATATCAGATGAGTAGGCATAATGTGTCCAAGCTAGCATACATTGAAATATGAGAGATTAACTTTATTCAGTTGAAATCCCTTGCTTTGATAAGTGGAGTAAATGATAAAGAGTGAACAATTTTGGTGGGAGTTCAAAACCATGACTGAATAAAGTTAAAGCCTTCGGTGGATGCCACGATTTTTCAATGGAAATTTTTCGAGCAATTAGATTAAAGACTAAGAACGCCGATGTCTTCGTCTTTATGACCCACTTCCTGTGGGCCTAAAAAGCGGGCGACTAATACCCCAAGGCGCATTTGATAAGAGGAGTTTACTATATGAAAGAAATAGTCGAGGTATTACCAAAATCAATAGCTAGCGTAATTGCCAAGTATCCTCCAGAACGTACAGAAAGAATGGAAGAAATTCGAGTCAGGGTCTCAAGGCCTCTTGAAATCATTGAGAATGGCATTCCGATTTTCCACAATTATACGGTCACAGGCGATGACGCCATACAGCTACTTAATAAGCTAGGACAATACTCAATTTACACACTCGAGGAAGAGCTGAAGCGGGGCTATGTCACCATTCAAGGCGGCCATCGAGTTGGACTAGCTGGTAAAGTCATCACTGAAAATGGAATGGTCAAAGCCATCCGAGATGTAACCTCCTTCAATATTCGGGTTGCCAAACAAAAAATCGGCGTTGCGGAACCACTTGCACCATATCTCTATGACTCGTATTGGAAAAACTCTATCATTATAGGCCCACCGCAAACCGGTAAAACCACGTTATTAAGGGACCTTGCAAGAATGATTAGCACAGGCATCGAAACAAGACGGATTCCCGCAATGAAGGTAGGTATCGTTGATGAGCGTTCTGAGATCGCTGGATGTGTAAAAGGGGTTCCACAAGCATCTCTAGGACCAAGAGTTGATGTGCTTGATGCTTGTCCGAAGGCAGAAGGAATGATGATGATGATCAGGTCGATGAGTCCTGATGTATTAATAGTGGACGAGATTGGTAGAGAGGAAGACAGTCAGGCGATTATGGAGGCTGTTAATGCTGGTGTCAGTTTGATTGTCACTGCACATGGGCATCAGATTTCAGACCTCATGAAGCGACCATCTCTTGAAAAAGTTATCAAAGCGGGAGTTATTGAAAGATTTGTAGAGCTATCGCGCACAAACGGTCCAGGAACTGTAAGAGCAATCCTTGGTCCAAATGGAAAGCAACTTTTACCAAAAGTGAGCGTGACATAGATGATAAAAATAATTGGAGCGATATTTATTTTACTTGCAACAACATGGGCTGGATTTGAGGCGGCACGCCGATTAAGTGATAGGCCTCGCCAGCTGAGGATGCTGAAAACAGCTTTGCAATCGCTAGAAGCGGAAATCATGTATGGACATGTTCCATTAATTGATGTGGCTACTCATCTTTCAAGACAAATTCCGAAGCCCATTTCATATTTTTTCGAAGGGTTTGCAAAACGGCTTCAAACGGGCGATGTCAGTGTAAAGGTAGCTTGGGATGAAAGTCTGAAAGAGGTGTCCAAGTTGACTGCTTTTCATCAAGGAGAAATTGAGATTCTTCAGCAATTTGGTGAAACGCTTGGGCAGCATGACAGAACCTCACAACAGAAGCACATATTACTGGCTATTACCCATCTTGAACGAGAAGAAATCGAAGCAAAGGATAGACAATTGCGTTATGAAAAAATGGTGAAAAGTCTGGGCTTTTTGTCAGGATTATTAGTAGTCATTTTATTGATTTAGGGGGAGAAGAAGCGAATGGGAGTGGATGTAAATATTATTTTTCAAATAGCCGGTGTAGGAATTGTGGTTGCCTTTCTCCATACAATCCTAGATCAGATGGGTAAAAAGGAGTACGCCCAGTGGGTAACATTATTGGGCTTCATCTATATCCTGTTTATGGTTGCAACAATCGTAGAGGACCTCTTTAAAAAGATTAAAGCTGTATTTCTCTTTCAGGGGTAAGGAGGGGATGAGCGATTGAAATTATACAAATCGTTGGATTAGGTTTAATTGGGACCTTTCTAGCTCTCATTGTCAAAGAACAAAAACCAACCTTTGCCTTTATGCTTGTCGTGTTTATTGGATGTGTGATTTTCCTCTTTTTAGTTGGAGAAATTGCTGATATCATTCGGATGCTTGAAAAGGTTGCGATTAACGCAAATGTGAACACTGTTTATGTGGAAACCATTCTTAAAATCATTGGAATTGCCTACATCGCCGAATTTGGAGCACAAATTACAAAGGATGCAGGTCAAGGATCCATTGCCTCAAAGATTGAACTTGGAGGAAAAATTTTAATTTTAGCAATGGCGATACCAATTCTAACCGTTTTAATAGAAACAATCATTGGACTTATTCCTAGTTAAATCCATAGAAACAAGGTTTTCAAGGGGGTGGTTGGCATGACCGGTAGCAGAGCTTTTTCTGTCATAGTTTTATTTCTTTTCTTTTTTTCATTACCTCAATTTGTACAAGCCTCACCCTCACAGCAAGAAATCATCGAAAATCAAATTCAAAATCAGGTTGAGGAGCAGCTTGAAACCCTCGGCATTGACGAAATAAAACAATTTTGGGATGAAATTGTAACGGAATATGGTGGATATTTACCTGAAAGTCAAAAGGGTAGTTTACTAGAATTCATTCGTGGCGAGAAGGAGCTGTCATTGAAGGAATGGCTGCTTGGACTCGTCAAATTCGTGTTCCACGAGTTAATTGCCAATGGAAAGCTTCTTAGCACACTGATCATGCTTACGGTTTTTAGTATGTTTTTACAAACACTGCAAAATTCATTTGAGAAAAGTGCTGTCAGCAAGGTGGCATATTCGATTGTCTACATGGTGTTAATCATCATCGCCTTAAATAGCTTCAGGGTTGCCATCATGTACACGGAGGAAGCCATCCAGTCGATGATAAACTTTATCTTAGCGCTAGTACCTTTATTGCTAGCATTGGTGGCATCATCAGGAGGAATTGCATCAGCGGCATTTTTCCACCCACTAATTTTATTTTTAATGAACACAAGTGGGCTTTTGATTCAATATATCGTTCTACCGCTTTTGTTTATGGCTGCATTACTAAGCATTGTGAGTACTCTAAGCGAGCAGTACAAGGTGACACAACTTGCGCAGTTACTCCGAAATGTGAGTATTGGAATTATTGGTGTATTCTTGACTATTTTTCTTGGGGTTATATCCGTTCAGGGCACCACGACAGCGGTTGCGGACGGAATAACAATTCGGACAGCAAAATTTATTACCGGCAATTTTATACCTGTCATTGGCCGAATGTTCACAGATGCCACCGATACCGTTATAAGCGCATCAGTTATTTTAAAAAATACAGTGGGGATTTTTGGGGTAGTCATTCTTCTGTTAATTGCAGCATTTCCTGCAATCAAGGTGCTGTCCCTAGCGATTATTTATAAGCTGGCAGCGGCACTCTTACAGCCGCTTGGCGGTGGACCTGTCATTGCATGCTTAGATATCATCAGTAAAAGTGTCATTTATATTTTTGCAGCATTAGCAATCGTATCACTGATGTTTTTCCTGAGTATTACGGTCATTGTTGCAGCTGGAAACCTGACATTAATGGTTAGATAGAAAGAAAAGCGCAAGGCGCCTTGCTAGAGGAACATCGACTAACTACTGCCACGTCCTGTGGCAAACGTCGATGTCAGCACTTCCTGTGCAAGTCAAGCATAAGGCGAGCGCTGACAGAAGGTGCTCTTTACCTTCGGAAGCGATTGGCTTAGATCAGAGAGCCGATGGTACCTAGAGCTAGACAATTCGGTTTGGAGGTGAGGACACTGAGTTTTATTGCTGAATGGATAACGAACATTATTTTATTTATTTTACTTGCTACAATTGTGGACATGCTGCTGCCAAGCTCGAGTATGCAAAAATACGTAAAAATGGTAACAGGGCTGTTATTAATCTTAATCATCTTAACTCCGTTGTTCTCCCTTTTTAAATCTGATTTGGATCAGGCCTTGTTAAATATGAACTTAAAGCCGGTTCAAAGTGAAAAAAATCTAGAAAATTTAATAGATTTGAAGAAAAAAGAAATACAAGCCTCACAACGTGCATATATTTTAGAAACAATGGCTGTCCAATTGGAATCTGAAGTGGAAGAGGAGTTGGTGCAAAACGAATATGATTTAACTGTTCAAAAAGTAAATGTATCCCTTTCAAGTGCAATTGACAATAAGGAAATTGTTACTTTGGATGAAATGTTGGATGACATTCAGTCAATCGAGGTGGTGTTATCAAAAGAGACTGCCGCGCCTGATAATGTCCCAGTAGTCAAATCAGTTGAGATTGATACCTCCAAACAGATTGAACCAGTGTATAAAAAAGTAGATCAAACCAACGTCAAAGCAATCACAAAATCATTATCTTCTAGATGGGAAATTGACTCAGAAAAAATCGTAGTCACTGTGGAAGGGGGGGAAGAGTCGTAGATGGATAAGAACAAAGGAATTTTGAACACAATCAAAGGGATGTTCTCTGGGTCTAAGGATGAACTACCGGATAAAAAGGGAAACAAGAAAAACCAATATTTCTTACTTTTATTAGCAGTTGGAATAGCCTTTATGTTAATAAGTAATCTATTTTCAGGTGACAAACCTACATCATCTGTTATGACAGCTTCTTCTTCAGAAGTAAGTGCAAAAGATGAGCCAACGTTTGGACAGCAAAAGGATGACCTAACATTGGCAATCACAAAATATGAGGATCGTTATGAAAACGAGCTCAAAGAGGCACTTGAAGCCATTGCAGGAGTAGAGGATGTAATTGTTTCAGTTAGTGTAGATGCTACGGAAACAAAAATTCTTGAAAAAAACACCGTAACCCAAAGCCAAATCACAAATGAAGAGGACAGGGATGGTGGAAAACGACAAGTTGAGGATATCACAAGCGATGAGCAAGTTGTCATCATCCGCAGTGGTGATTCAGAAACGCCTATCATCCTGAAAATTGAAAAGCCGGAGATTCGAAGTGTTCTAATCGTCGCTAAGGGTGTTGAGAATGCAAAAATAAAACAAATGGTAGTGGAGGCTGTTACAAAAGGATTTGATGTTCCAAATCACAAGGTAGCAGTTGTACCAAGGAAAACGAAGGGGGATTCATAAAATGTTATTGAAAAAGCAAACGGTATGGTTATTAACAATGTTAAGTCTTGTTGTTGTATTATCAGTCTATTATATTACAACACCTGAAAACAACAATAATAATGTGGCAATGGAGCAAGATGAGCAAAAGGACAATGAAAAAGAAAATATGGAAACGTCCACGGATAATAAAGACGGTGCAAGTGTTACTGTAGAGGAAGATGAAAATGGCAATGTCATTTCATCAGTTGCAAGTGATGAATATTTTGCTGAATTACGTCTTCAAGTCGATGAACATCGCAGTAAAATGAGGAGCAATTTGGAAGCACAAACAGCTTCAACAGAGCTTACAGCTGACCAAAAGCTCAAAGCGTGGGATGAATTACAAAAACTTGAAGATATTGCGACAAAAGAAAAAATTATTGAAACAATGATTAAAAGTAATAACTACGAGGATGCTTTGGTTCGCGTAGAAGGAGACAAAATTAAGATCACAGTTAAATCGAAGGACAGCTCAAAGAAGCAAGCTAACGAAATACTACGCCTAGTTCGCAGCGAGTTAGGTGAACTTCAAAATGTTGCTGTACAATTTGAATTAACAGGTGAAAAAGAAAAGTAATACTACCAAAAGCACGGTTTTTAATGACCGTGCTTTTTTATGTTTTTCATAAATAAGTGATTTTGAGGGAAGGTTCTGATATGATTTGATTATCGATTTTAAGGTTTTCGATAAAAAATCTCTGTAAAATATTGAAATGAACCTTTTAAGTATCGTATCATATTAGTATGTGGTACTAATACTAGCAATAAAATGCTGCTCTAAAAATTTGAAATATATTTTGATTTATTTACAAGGAGTGTAACCAATGTTAAAAATCCAAGAGCTACGTGAGCTTATTAAGTTAGTTAATGATTCAAATATTGATGAGTTTTCATTTGAGAGCGAAGGCTCAAAAATTAAAATGAAGAAAAATAAAGAAACGATTGTTCCGACAGTTGTTGAAAGCAAAGTACAAGCACAGTCTGTTGCTCCAGTTGTTACTGAGGTAGCCGTGCCTGCAGCACAACCTGTACAACCACAAGCAAAGCCAGCAGCACCTGTTGCAGCTGAACCCACTGTTGATGAAAACTTACATAAAATTGTTTCACCGATGGTTGGTACTTTCTACTCGTCTCCATCACCAGATGCAGATGTTTATGTTCAAAAGGGTGATAAAGTAAAAGAAGATTCAGTTGTATGTATTGTAGAAGCAATGAAGCTATTCAACGAAATCGAAGCAGAAGTGAATGGAGAAATCGTTGAAATTTTAGTAGAGAATGGTCAGCTTGTGGAGTATGGCCAACCATTATTCCTAGTAAAAGCATAAGTAAGGAGCGACCGTATGTTAAAAAAGATATTAATAGCAAATCGTGGAGAAATTGCAGTTCGAATCATTCGAGCTTGTAAAGAGCTTGGAATTGAAACGGTAGCCGTCTTCTCTGAGGCAGACCGTGAATCACTTCACGTCCAATTAGCAGATGAGGCCTATTGTATTGGTCCTAAATCCTCAAAAGATAGCTATTTAAATTTTACAAATATTATTAGTGTTGCAAAGCTAACAGAAAGTGAAGGTATTCACCCTGGATATGGCTTTTTAGCAGAAAATGCAGATTTCGCAGAGCTTTGCCGTGAAGTAAACCTAACGTTCATTGGCCCAAGTCCTGAAGCGATTAACAAGATGGGAACAAAGGACGTTGCCCGTGAAACGATGAGAGAAGCGGGAGTACCAATCGTGCCGGGTTCTCAAGGTATTATCAAGGATACAGATGATGCGATCGCACTTGCAAATGATATGGGTTACCCTGTTATTATCAAAGCTACTGCCGGTGGCGGTGGTAAAGGGATCCGTGTGGCTAAGGATGAAGAGGAACTTGTTAAAGGTATCAACATCACTCAGCAAGAAGCAGCAACTGCTTTTGGTAACCCCGGCGTTTATATTGAAAAATATATTCAAGATTTCCGCCATGTGGAGATTCAAGTATTAGCTGATAACCACGGAAATGTGATACATTTAGGGGAGAGAGATTGCTCGATTCAACGTCGTTTGCAAAAACTTGTTGAAGAAACACCTTCACCTGCTCTAAATGAAGCAACAAGACAACAAATGGGTGAGGCTGCTGTTAAAGCGGCTCAAGCTGTTGATTACTCAGGTGCAGGTACAATCGAATTTATCTATGATCATAACAATGATAAATTCTATTTCATGGAAATGAATACAAGAATTCAAGTTGAGCATCCCGTTACTGAGATGGTAACTGGCGTAGACTTAATTAAAGAAATGATTCGTGTTGCATCTGGAGAAAAGCTTTCATTAACTCAAAGTGATGTAACATTCAAAGGTTGGGCAATTGAATGCCGAATCAATGCAGAGAATCCAGAGAAGAATTTCATGCCTTCACCTGGGAAAATTGAAATGTATTTACCTCCAGGTGGTTTTGGGGTAAGAGTAGACTCGGCAGTCTATCCAGGCTATTCAATACCTCCATATTATGATTCAATGATTGCTAAGCTCATTACATATGGAGCGACGAGGGAAGAAGCAGTTGCCAGAATGAAGCGTGCTCTTGGCGAATTTGTAATTGAAGGTGTACACACGACGATTCCTTTCCACCTCAAGCTCATGAATCACGAAACATTTGTTGGTGGGGACTTCAATACAAAATTTCTTGAATTATACGAGGTTATGAAGTAGTACAATTAAATACGCTTTGGCGTATTTGCGCCCGATTTTTTAAGGCCCACACGAGGTGGGTCACA
>NZ_JBALOP010000031.1:19474-43953 GCF_036962685.1 Bacillus sp. JJ1566
AAACTTCAATCTGTGGATGCTTTATTTCACAGATTGTTAGTTGAACCAATCGGGAATTTACTGGCAGTTGCCCTTCATAAGGGCTTAGTGCCAGTTAATGCGGGGAAAATTACCTTTGAAAAATCGTGGTATCCGCCGGAGGCTTAACTTTATTCAGACAGGGATTTAACTCCCATCTGAATAAATGACAAATATAGTATTCATCCACCACTAAAGTGGAGGAAAGCTGAATAAAGTTAAATAATGGAGGTGCTTGCTGATGGCAGCGGAAACGAATATTTTAGAAATGAATCAAGATAGCAACGGTCTAGGTAAGGTTGAAATTGCACCAGAGGTAATCGAAGTTATTGCAGGTATCGCTTCTTCAGAGGTTGAAGGAGTAGCTTCAATGAGAGGCAATTTTGCTTCTGGAGTAGTTGAGAAACTTGGAAAGAAAAATCATGGAAAAGGTGTCAAAGTGGAGTTAACAGAAACAGGCATTATTGTTGATGTATTCTGTGTCATGAATTTTGGCGTCTCGATTCCAAATGTTGCTCGTCAAATTCAAGACAATGTACGTCAAGCTTTAAAGAATATGACAGCTTTAGATGCAAACGAGGTAAACATCCACGTCGTTGGTGTCCTATTAGAATCACAAAAACCGGAAGTTCAAATCGAAGAAGAAATGTAAGGAACTTAATTCAGTCGGAGTCAAAACTCCGACTGAATTAAGTTCAGCCCCCGGCGGATGCCACAGATTTTTAAAGGTAGTTTTTCGAGCGAGTCGAAAAAATCTGGGCACAAATACGCCGGGGCGTATTTGATTAGAGTCTGATGGCTAACGCTATCAGACTCATTTATTTTTTGTTCTCCGTTTAGTGTTGGTTTTTATTTTGAAATTATTTTATGTTATTATCATGTTATCAGAATGTAACTGTTAGTGGGACAAAAGTTTTACTATACATAAAGGAGAATTTATTAGTATGAAGAGACGTACAGCAAGACAGAAGGCTTTGCAATCGTTATTTCAGGTTGATGTAAGCGATAGTGATCCGAAGGAAGCGATTGAAAGCGTACTGGAAGAAGAGTCTTCAGATCCTTTCCTAGAACAGCTTGTTCATGGAGTTGTCGAAAAGAAAGAAGAAATTGATACCTTATTACGAGAACATCTCGAAAAATGGAATCTTGAAAGACTTGCAAATGTAGACCGTTCAATCTTAAGAATCGCTGTTTATGAAATGAAATACGTGGAGGAAATCCCTGTAAAAGTTAGTATTGATGAGGCAATTGAGCTTGCTAAAGAATTTGGTGACGACAGCTCTAGTCGTTTCGTTAATGCGATTTTATCAAAAATAAAAGATACATTAGCCAATTAAGACGTACCTTTCTGTTTTGAATATAAAGGAATAAAAAAATGTTTCAATGTATAAAAGGGAGAGTTGAATAATGACAGCAGAGATTATAAGTGGAAAAGAATTAGCGCAAACAAAACGAAATGAACTGGCAACAGAAGTTCAGAAGCTATCAAAAGATGGAATTGTCCCAGGATTAGCTGTTCTATTAGTTGGAAATGATCCGGCTTCAAGATCCTATGTAAAGGGAAAAGATAAAGCATGTAAGGAAACAGGAATCCATTCCTTAATGCTAGAATATCCAGACACAATTTCAGAAGAGTTTTTACTTGGTGAAATTGACCGCTTAAATCAGGATCCTTCTATTCATGGAATTCTTGTTCAATTACCGTTACCAAACACAATTAACGAAACAGCTGTCATCGAAAGAATCTCACCTGAAAAAGATGTGGATGGCTTCCATCCAATTAATATTGGAAGAATGATGATTGGACAAGATGCCTTTCTTCCTTGTACACCATTTGGAATCATTGAAATGGTGAAATCAAAGGGGATTTCAATTGAAGGCAAGCATGTCGTTGTTGTTGGAAGAAGTAATATTGTTGGAAAGCCTGTTGGTCAACTCTTTCTTAAAGAAAATGCTACTGTGACGTATTGCCATTCTAGGACGACAAATCTAAAAGAAATAACTCTCCAAGCTGATATCTTAGTTGCTGCGGTTGGTAAGGCGAATTTTATTCCTGGAGATTATATTAAAGAAGGTGCAGTTGTGATTGATGTTGGCGTAAACCGTCTTGAATCAACTGGAAAGCTTGTTGGCGACGTTGTATTTGATGATGCAAAAGAAAAAGCAAGCTACATAACACCCGTGCCAGGTGGCGTAGGGCCAATGACAATTACTATGCTTTTACATAATACAGTTCAATCAGCAAAGAATTTTGCCCATCTCTCAAGAAAGTAGGGATCGGTTAAAATGGATCAAAATCGGTATTTAACCGTTACAGCTCTAACGAAGTATATAAAACGCAAATTTGATGCCGACCCACACCTTCAGGATATTTGGGTGAAGGGGGAAATTTCAAATTTTAAAGCGCATAGTCGTGGGCATATGTATTTCACAATTAAGGATCAGCAAGCAAGAATTCAAGCTGTCATGTTTGCTGGCTACAACCGTGAACTGAAGTTTACTCCAGAAAACGGGATGAAAGTATTGCTTCGAGGTGAGGTTACTGTATTTGAATCGAACGGTAATTATCAACTCTATGTCAAAGAAATGCAACCAGACGGGATAGGAAATTTATATCTCGCCTATGAGGAAATGAAAAAACGACTTGAGGCTGAAGGTCTTTTTTCGCTAAATGTTAAAAAGCCAATTCCAAAAGTCCCACATTATATAGGGATTGTGACTTCACCAACAGGTGCCGCAATTCGGGATATTATCATAACAATAAGACGTAGATTTCCAATTGCGAAGGTAATTGTTTTTCCTGCTTTAGTCCAAGGTGTAAATGCAGGACCTTCCATTGTACAAGCCATACAAAAAGCAAATGAATTTGGAAAAATTGACGTGCTCATTGTTGGACGTGGTGGTGGTTCGATAGAAGAGCTATGGGCATTTAATGAGGAAATTGTAGCAAGGTCGATTTTTCAATCGAAGGTCCCGATTATATCAGCAGTAGGACATGAGACCGATATAACAATTGCTGATTTTGTTGCAGATTTACGTGCACCAACACCAACAGGGGCAGCAGAAATGGCTGTTCCACATATAGCCGAGCTTTCAGAACGATTATTAGTAAGGCATACACGTTTATTACGTGCTATGAAGGAAAAGCTGTTAAATGATACGAAACGATTAGATACATTGAAAAAATCCTATGCATTTCGTTTTCCAAAGAATCTCTATGATCAAAAAGAGCAACAGCTCGATCGCTTGGTAGAACGTTTAGAAAGAGAAGGGGTTAGGGCTATTGGGCGTAAGCAAGAGGAATTTCAAAAGCTTAAGCTAAAATTGCAGCATAACCATCCAAGTGAAAAGCTTCTTCAAGCAAAGCAAAAGCAGGACCATAATACAAAATTGCTTTTAAAGGAATTCACACAAATTCTAAAACAAAAGCAATATGTTTTTTCATCAACGGTAGCAAAACTTGAAGCGCTTAGTCCGTTAAAAATTATGGACCGTGGGTATAGCCTTGTATACGATCAGGAACAACATCTAGTGAAAAGTGTACAGCAGGTTGAAATGGGGAATCGGATCAAGGTGAACCTTAAGGACGGTCATCTTGACTGTGAAGTAATTGATGTAGAGGAGAGACAATAAATGAGTGAAGAGAAGGTATTATCCTTTGAGGAAGCAATGGAGCAACTCGAACAAGTTGTTGAGCGGCTGGAAGAAGGGGATGTCCCTTTAGAAAAAGCAATCACTTATTTCCAAGATGGAATGAAGCTTTCAAAGCTTTGTCATGACAAGCTTACTAATGTCGAAAAGCAAATGGAGCAAATTTTGCGTGAAGATGGCGAACTTGAGCCGTTTACGATTCAGGAGGAAGAATAATAGTGGGACCAACTGAGGTAGAGCAATTTTTAAACAGACAAAAGAATAATATTGAAGAACAGCTCCCAAAGTATATTTCACATATAACAGCTCCGAAGAGCATCAAGGATGCCATGCACTATTCCCTTGAAGCGGGTGGGAAACGAATTCGCCCATTATTGGTATTAGGTACGCTTCATTCCTTTGGTAAAGATGAGAGTATCGGATTGCCAACTGCGTGTGCAATTGAAATGATTCATACGTATTCCCTTATTCATGATGATCTTCCAAGTATGGATGATGATGATCTTCGAAGGGGAAAACCTACCAACCATAAGGTGTTTGGTGAGGCAATAGCGATTTTAGCGGGAGATGCCCTTTTGACGTATAGCTTTCAGGTAATTTCTGAATCTATAGGTTATCCATTATCCCCTGAAAAAAAGCTTTTACTCGTTACTGAATTAGCAAAGGCTTCTGGACCTGAAGGGATGGTTGGGGGACAGGTTGCTGATATGGAAGGCGAAGGAACTGTCTTAAACCTAGATGAACTAGAATACATTCATCGCCATAAAACGGGGAAATTATTAGCTTATAGTGTAGTTGCAGGGGCGATTCTTGCAGATGCTACTGATGAACAGCTTGATAAGCTTACAAAATTTGCCCATCATTTAGGCTTAGCCTTTCAAATCCGTGATGATATTTTAGATATAGAAGGCACAGAGGTTGTGCTTGGGAAACCAGTTGGCAGTGATACAGGCAATCATAAAAATACATATCCTGCTTTATTAACGCTTGAGGGTGCAAAGGAAAAATTAACCTTTCATATAGATGAAGCAAAACGGTTTTTATATAGTGTTGATATGAAACATGATATACTAGACTATATGTGCAATCTAATCGCATCTAGAGATCATTAAATATACTTTTTGCGAAAGTATATTACTGCTGAATAGTAAATGAAAGTGAGTGAAACCTTTGGATCTTCTAAGTATTAAAGACCCTAAGTTCCTTAAAAATATGTCAATAGACGAATTGAATAAACTGAGTCAGGAAATCCGTCAATTTTTAATAGAGAAACTATCAAAGACTGGGGGACATATTGGTCCTAACCTTGGTGTTGTTGAATTAACAATCGCCTTACATAAGGAGTTTGACAGTCCAAAGGATAAATTTATCTGGGATGTTGGTCACCAGTCCTATGTGCATAAAATTTTGACGGGACGGGCTTGTGAATTCGATACATTGCGTCAATATAAAGGCCTATGTGGGTTTCCGAAACGTGTTGAAAGTGAGCATGACGTTTGGGAAACTGGACATAGCTCAACCAGTCTTTCCGCCGCTATGGGAATGGCTGTAGCGCGTGATGTTAAAGGAACTAAGGAATTTGTTGTTCCCATCATTGGTGATGGTGCCTTAACGGGTGGAATGGCATTGGAAGCTTTAAATCATATTGGACATGAAAAGAAAGATATGATTGTGATTTTAAACGATAATGAAATGTCAATTGCCCCAAATGTGGGTGCTCTTCATCATGTCCTTGCGAGATTACGTACTGCAGGTAAATATAATTGGGTAAAAGATGAGCTTGAGCTGTTACTCAAGAAAATTCCAGCTGTAGGTGGCAAGCTTGCGGCGACAGCTGAGCGTGTAAAGGATAGTCTTAAATATCTTCTTGTATCTGGAGTCTTCTTTGAGGAACTAGGATTTACATACCTAGGGCCAATTGATGGACATAATTTTGAGGATTTATTTGAGACGCTTGAATATGCAAAAAAAACAAAAGGCCCAGTTCTAGTTCATGTAATTACGAAAAAAGGAAAAGGCTATATCCCTGCTGAAACAGACAAAGTTGGGACATGGCATGGTACAGGTCCATATAAAATTGAAACAGGGGATTTTGTTAAACCTAAAAATGCACCTCCAGCATGGAGTGCAGTCATTAGTGAGACAGTTCGGAAGTTAGCAAAAAATGACGAGCGTATTGTTGCAATTACGCCTGCAATGCCTGTAGGTTCCAAGCTTGAAAAATTTGCCGAGGAATTTCCAGAACGGATGTATGATGTTGGCATTGCTGAACAGCATGCAACTACGATGGCTGCTGGCCTTGCAACACAAGGTATGAAGCCATTTCTCGCAATTTATTCAACGTTTTTACAACGAGCATATGACCAGGTCTTGCATGATGTGTGCCGTCAAAACCTGAATGTATTCATTGGAATCGATCGTTCCGGTTTAGTAGGGGCAGATGGAGAAACACATCAAGGTGTATTCGATATTGCCTTCTTAAGGCATATCCCTAATATGGTCATCATGATGCCAAAGGATGAAAATGAAGGTCAACATATGGTAAATACGGCAATTCATTACGATGATGGTCCGATTGCTTTAAGATACGCAAGAGGAAACGGTCTTGGAGTCGAAATGGATGAAGAACTTAAGCTTATTCCAATTGGTTCGTGGGAAATTGTAAAGCCCGGCACAGATGCTGTTATTTTAACGTTTGGGACAACAATCCCAATGGCTCTTGAAGCAGCAGAATTACTCGAAAAAGAAGATATTTCAGTAAGAGTCGTCAATGCTCGCTTTATAAAACCGCTTGATAATGATATGATGCACCAAATATTAGGTTCAAACCTTCCTGTATTAACACTTGAGGAATCTGTTTTGCTGGGTGGATTTGGAAGTTCTGTACTTGAATTTGCCAATGAGCATGAATATCGAAATGCGCAAATTGATCGTATGGGAATTCCAGATCAATTTATTGAGCATGGAAACGTTAATGACCTACTTCATGAAATTGGAATGACGACGGAAAATGTGGTTGAACGTATCCATAAGCTCGTACCTAAGAAGAAAAGAGTGTAGGCATGGGTACAAAAAAAGAACGACTCGATGTTTTATTAGTTGAACGCGGCTTAATTGAAACAAGAGAAAAAGCGAAACGTTCAATCATGGCTGGTCTCGTTTTCTCAAATGAAGAACGACTCGATAAACCAGGAGAAAAAGTCGAAATAGATATACCACTTACTGTTAAGGGAAATGTCATTCCCTATGTTAGCAGAGGTGGGTTAAAGCTTGAGAAAGCTATAAAGGACTTTGATTTAAATATAAAGGATAAAATTATGATTGATGTTGGCTCATCAACAGGAGGCTTTACCGATTGTGCGCTTCAAAATGGCGTCAAGAAATCATATGCTCTTGATGTTGGGTATAACCAACTTGCATGGAAGCTACGTCAGGATGAACGGGTAGTCGTCATGGAAAGGACAAACTTTAGGTATGTCACGCCTGCCGACCTCCAAAGTGATTTACCGGAGTTTGCAACAATTGATGTATCCTTTATCTCATTGCGCTTGATTTTACCTGTTTTAAAAACGCTTCTCGTTCCAAATAGTGATGTGGTGGCTCTTGTAAAACCACAATTTGAAGCGGGAAAAGAACAGGTCGGAAAGAAGGGAATTGTTCGTGAACCGAAAACTCACGAAGCTGTGCTGACACATATTGTTGAATTTTCCTTGAAAGAAGGGTATGATTGCATCAATTTATCCTACTCACCAATTACAGGCGGTGAAGGAAATATCGAATTTTTACTTCATATACGCTGGAATGGACCAGTAGAAGTCGGTGAAAACAAACTACCTGTTTCCGTACAAGAGATTGTTGAGAGTGCACATGCAAACTTAAAGAATGATAAATCATAACGTAAAGGGGATAGCCAATGTGCTGTCCTCTTTCTTCGTGGAAAATTATTATTACCCCATCCAGATTGTAAACCTCTATAATCATTAAAAAAAATGTACAATTTTGTCACAATCGGCTAACATAAGAGGTAATAACCAAGGATTACGAGAGAGAGGAATTCATGATGAATAAGGGGCAAAGACATATTAAGATACGTGAAATCATTACGAGCAATGATATAGAAACACAAGATGAAATTGTTGATATTTTAAAAAGCGAGGGGTACAACATTACACAAGCGACCGTATCTCGTGATATTAAAGAACTTCATTTAGTAAAGGTGCCAATGATTGATGGCCGTTATAAGTATAGTTTGCCAGCTGACCAACGTTTCAATCCGCTTCAAAAACTAAAACGCTCATTGATGGATGCTTTCGTAAAAATTGATTCAGCCGGGCATATGTTGGTAATGAAAACTCTACCGGGGAATGCAAATGCAATTGGTGCCCTAATTGACCATTTAGATTGGGAAGAAATTTTAGGCACAATTTGTGGCGATGACACCTGCTTAATTATTTGTAAAACTCCAGAACAAACTGAAATTGTGTCCAATCGTTTCCTAGACATGCTTTAATGGGCAGAGTGGAATGAGGAGGTGTAGGAATTGTTAGCAGAGTTATCAATCAAGAATTTCGCCATTATTGAATCTCTTTCTATCTCACTGGAACAAGGACTAACTGTCCTGTCTGGTGAAACTGGAGCAGGAAAATCCATTATTATAGATGCAGTTCATCTATTAGTGGGTGGTAGAGGATCCGTTGAATTTATAAGGTATGGGGAAAATCGTGCCGAAATTGAAGGTCTATTTTTAATCGAAGATAACAATCACCCCTGTTATGCTAAAGCTCAAGAGTTTGGAATTGAAATTAGTGAGGGAATGATTGTTTTACGAAGAGATATTTCGAAATCAGGAAAAAGTGTTTGTAGAATTAACGGAAAACTTGTTACTATTTCAATTCTTCGTGAATTTGGGAGAACATTAATTGATATTCATGGACAGCATGAACACCAAGACTTGATGAATCAAGAACAGCATATTTATATGCTTGACCAATATGGGGGAAATTCGCTTAATCAAGCATTACTGGAATACCAATCGGTTTATAAGAATTTTTTAAATGTGAAGCATCGGTTGAAAAGTTTTAATGAAAATGAACAAGAGATGGCCCACCGTTTAGATTTAATACAATTTCAATTAAATGAAATTGGAAAAGCAGAACTAAAACCTAAAGAAGATCTAGAATTAACAGAAGAAAGAAGGAAGATTTCAAATTACGAAAAAATCTTCAAAGCCCTTCAAAATAGTTATAACGCTTTATATGGAGAGCAGAAGGGTCTTGATTGGGTTGGGCTAGCCATGAATCATGCTGAAGATGTAATGGATATAGATAAAGAGTTAAAGAACATTCACGAGACCATCTCTAATAGCTTTTATCAATTAGAAGAAATATCCTATAAAATACGCGATCAGCTAGATGATTTAGAGTTTGATCCTGAAAGACTTGATTTTATCGAAGGTCGTTTGAATGAAATTGCACAATTAAAGCGGAAATATGGACATTCTGTTGAAGAAATTCTTGAATATGCGGCGAAAATTGAGGATGAAATCGATACAATCCAAAATCGTGAGCAGCATATTGGTAACCTGAAGGAAGAACTTGAATCCGTTCTAGAAGACGTTAAGCTTGAGTCCGAACATGTTTCTCAACTTCGAAAAAAGCTAGCAACAGAGCTTATTGATAAAATAGCACAGGAATTAAAAGATCTCTATATGGAAAAAGCGAAATTTGATATAAACTTTTTTGAAG
Organism: Bacillus sp. JJ1566; assembly: GCF_036962685.1. NCBI lineage: Bacteria > Bacillati > Bacillota > Bacilli > Caryophanales > Bacillaceae > Bacillus > Bacillus sp. JJ1566. The sequence continues at coordinate 28,888 of NZ_JBALOP010000031.1, forward strand.
ATTCGCCTATTAAATTCACTCCAAATGGGAAAGATGATATTGAATTTTATATTTCGACGAATCCAGGAGAACCACTCAAGCCATTAGCGAAAATTGCCTCAGGTGGTGAACTCTCAAGGATTATGCTGGCCATTAAGAGTATTTTTTCAAAACATCAAGGTGTTACCTCCATCATATTTGATGAAGTAGATACAGGTGTTAGTGGCCGTGTTGCTCAAGCAATTGCAGAAAAAATATACGGGATATCTGTAGGTTCTCAGGTTCTTTGTATTTCCCACCTTCCACAGGTTGCGGCAATGGCTGATACCCATTTATTTATCGCGAAGGAAACCGTTCAAGGAAGAACTACAACATCAGTTACCCCACTTGATGAAACCGCAAAAATCAAGGAAATTAGCCGTATGATTTCAGGTGTGGAAATCACAGATTTGACGAGAGAACATGCGAAAGAATTATTAAGCCTTGCAAAAGAAAGTAAGCTTGCACGACAAATGGTAAATCACTAAATACGAAAAAGCCAAGATGTATTTGATTGTAGCTTTATACTAAGTTTAGAGCGATTTTTATTTGTAATGCTATCCAAAATGGGTAGCTTTTTTAATCTCTTAGTGGTTATAAATGTTGCTCTGAAAGGTCAAATTAAAGAATGTAGCCATAACTTTTGTTCAGTCGGTTTCTAACCCTATCTGAATAAAAGTTAAGCCTGCGGCGGATGCCATGATTTTTCAAAGGAAATTTTTCGAGACGTAGGATTAAAGACTAAGAACGTCACATCCTAATGTCTTCGTCTTTGTGACCCACCTCGTGTGGGCCTAAAAAAATCGGGCGGCAAATACGCTAAGGCGCATTTGATTCATGTTATGGCGTGGGATAGGAGCGAGGAGAGTGAAAAGTAAATGAAAATAGATAAAATTAGATATATAATCGGTACATTTCTCCTTGTTTCAATAATGGCTTTAGGATTTTTCAAGCCGCTTAAAGAATATATAGAAATCCCTAAACACCTTACTTTATTTGAAGGTCAAGATTTCACAGTTCAATCCACATTACCAGTCACCACAACGATTCAGGATTCCAGCTTTGCCTTTTCATCTGCTGTTGATGATCAACGGATCTCAGTTGCTGCAAAAGAAAGCGGTGAAGGCGAGATGATGGTTGAATTTGCTGGTATTCCAGTCAAGAAAGTAAATGTTAATGTTTTATCTGACTTTAAAGTCGTACCTGGAGGTCAATCAATTGGGGTTAAGCTTAATACGCTTGGTGTATTGGTTGTTGGTCACCACCAAATTGATACAGAAGATGGGAAAAAATCCCCAGGTGAAACTGCTGGAGTACAGGTAGGCGACATCATTAAAGAAATAAATGGCAAAAAAATTGAAAAAATGAGTGATGTTGGACCATTTGTTCAAGAATCGGGTAAGACAGGTGAACCGTTAAACCTAGTAATTGTTAGAGACAACGAGGATATAAAGGCAAAGCTTATGCCTCAAAAGGATAAGAATGACGAAGCGTATCGAATTGGGTTGTATATTCGTGACTCGGCTGCGGGTATAGGGACAATGACATTTTACCATCCCGATACGAAAAAATACGGGGCGTTAGGTCATGTTATCTCAGATATGGATACGAAGGAGCCGATCGTTGTATCTGATGGACAAATTGTAAGATCAACGGTTACATCCATTGAAAAGGGAAGCAATGGTGATCCCGGTGAAAAGCTTGCACGTTTTTCAGCCGATAAGGAAATCATCGGGAACATTAAACGGAATAGTCCATTTGGCATTTTTGGCGAGTTAAACAAACAAGTGAATAATGGCATTATGGATAAGCCACTTCCAATTGCACTTTCACACCAAGTAAAGCCAGGACCTGCAACGATTTTAACTGTTGTAGAAAATGATAAAGTAGAGGAATTTGACATTGAAATTGTAAGTGCTGTTCCTCAAAAAATTCCAGCAACAAAAGGAATGGTTGTAAAAATAACCGATAAACGCCTATTAGAAAAAACTGGTGGAATTGTTCAAGGTATGAGCGGTAGCCCGATTATCCAAGACGGTAAACTCATCGGAGCTGTTACTCATGTATTCGTTAATGACCCAACAAGCGGATATGGTGTTCACATTGAATGGATGCTAAGTGAAGCGGGTATTGATATTTATAAAAAGGAGCAAAAAAAGGCGAGCTAAATGCTCGCTTTTTTCTTTATGGGATATATTTTTCTTGTCGCCAAAAGTTGAATGAGATTATATAATAAAATCAAATAAAGATTTTTCGACAAATCCTAAATTTCATCAATAAATTGTGGCATATTTAGTCGAATCTTTAAGTATAATGGAGAATATTTTATTTTTCAATAAATTTTTGCTATTTTTTTAAAAAAATAAAGGAATTCTTATTGCATTGTCGAATTCTTTCTTTAGAATAGAAATATATACAAATTTGTGGATTGAAGCTTGAGGAGGAAACAGAGTGAAAAAAATTAAAGTTTGTGTGGTTGATGATAATAGAGAACTGGTGAATTTACTTGATGAATATTTATCTAGTCAGGATGATATCGAAGTGTTAGGTGTCGCGTTTAATGGTCAAGATTGCCTTAACATGCTCCAAGATAAACAACCAGATGTTCTCGTTTTAGATATTATTATGCCTCACCTAGATGGCTTAGCTGTTTTAGAAAAATTGCGTGAATTAAATCTTGAAAAACAACCTAATGTCATTATGTTAACAGCATTTGGCCAAGAGGATGTGACGAAAAAAGCCGTCGATTTAGGTGCAGCCTATTTTATTTTAAAGCCATTTGACATGGAAAACCTTGCAAGTCGAATCCGTCAAGTAAGCGGAAAAGCTTCCCCAGTAATTAAAAGAAATCCTTCCAGTTCAGTTGTTCGTACACAGCAAGAAAATAGCCCTAGAAACTTAGACGCGAGCATTACGAGTATTATTCATGAAATTGGAGTTCCTGCGCATATTAAAGGGTACTTATACTTAAGAGAAGCGATTTCCATGGTATATAATGATATTGAATTATTAGGATCTATAACAAAGGTTCTTTATCCAGATATCGCAAAGAAATTCAATACAACTGCTAGCCGCGTTGAGCGTGCAATTCGTCATGCCATTGAAGTTGCATGGAGTCGTGGAAATATCGATTCAATTTCTAATCTTTTTGGTTATACAGTAAGTATGTCAAAAGCAAAGCCTACAAATAGTGAATTCATCGCGATGGTTGCTGATAAGCTTCGCCTTGAACACAAAGCTTCTTGAGAAGGTAAGAAGTAAATAAAATCGAAATTATTTTTCATCATATTCTTACAAAAACACCGTTTTCGAAGTGAAAGCGGTGTTTTTTTTACGATATTTTTTCTAACGAGATTACTTTATAATGGGAGTATACCAAAAAAAGGAGAATATCAATGATGAAAACCAAAATATTTGGACATAGGGGTTCTGCCGGTACACACCCAGAAAACACAATGATTTCGTTTAAAGAAGCGGCAAGAGTTGGTGCCGATGGGATTGAACTTGATATTCAAATGACAAAAGATGGTTTCATTGTTGTCATTCATGATGAAACCGTCAAACGAACAACAAATGGGAAAGATAACGGTTGGGTAAAGGATTATACATTAAAACAGATCAAGAAAATGGATGCAAGCTATAAGTTCAAGGATAAATACGGAATATGCGAAATACCGACGCTTGAAGAAGTGTTTGATTGGGCAAAGTCAAACCATCTATTGATTAATGTTGAATTTAAAACCGGATTAGTTTCCTATAAGGGCATAGAAGAGAAAACCTTGAAGCTGATTCATGAATATGGACTAGAAGATCGAATTGTTTTATCAAGCTTTAATCACTATAGCTTAGTGAAGTGTAGACGGCTATCGAGTACAATTGATTTAGCTATTTTATATATGGAGTGTCTTTATGAACCGTGGGATTATGCAAAACGCCTGAATTCGAACGGAATCCATCCTTTTCACCAAACTATCAATAAAGAAATAGTTGACGAATCGAAGCGAAATGGTATCGCGGTTCGACCGTTTACGATAAATGATGAGAAAAAGATGATGCAATTTATTGATTTTGGATGTACTGCAATCATCACAGATTATCCGGAGAAAGGAGTAGCATTAATTAAATAAAAATAAAAAGATCCTGCTCATCAAAAGCAGGATTATTTATTTTGGTCTCCAACAGGGGAGCTTTCTTTATTAAATTTTTCTTGTACCTTATTTCTTTTACGATCGCGGTGGAGAATGAAACCACCGATAAAGGATAAACCAGCTAGAAAGAAAATAAGACCGATGATAAATTGTAGCATTAAATTCGGAATGGGGCTGTGTAACACACCAAAAAACATATCCCTCATAAATTTAATCCCAACCCCGGCGATTATACCTGGTATTAGTAGTACGATTAGAGCCAGTATACGTTGCATAATATAAAATCCTTTCGAATAAAGACTTCTATATTTAATGTAAGCTATTAATAAAATTTGTCAAGATGGAGGTTTCAGGTTATTATAAAGGTGTGCATTTTATTGCAAAGGGTATGAAAAGGGTATGTAAAATATTGCAAAAACCCTAACTTTGCAAGTGAAAGAGGTGGCATTGGTTATGCAGAAGGTTATGGTAGATTTGATTTTAGATTCAACCCATGATGGAATGATTGTCATTGATATAAATAGCCAAGTCATCTTACTAAACAATAGTGCATCAAGGATGATCGGTGTCGATAAGGAAGAAGCAATTGGGAAGCATATTTTTGAGTGCATTCCAGACAGCCGATTACCTGAGATTCTTTCAACAAGGGCTATTGAAGTCAACCAGGAATTTATGTTGGATAATGGACGTAAAATCATAACGACCCGAATTCCAATGGTCAATGAATCGGGAATGCTGCTAGGTGCATTTGCTGTTTTTAAAGATATTACAGAAGTTGTCAATCTTGCTGAAGAAATAACAAATTTAAAAGAAATACAAACGATGCTTGAAGCAATCATCCAATCCTCTGATGAAGCTATTTCAGTTGTGGATGAGGATGGACGCGGCATATTAATAAACCGGGCATACACTCGAATTACGGGACTTGAAAAGGAACAGGTCATTGGGAAACCTGCAAATGCCGATATTTCTGAAGGAGAGAGTATGCACATGCAGGTGTTAAAAACGAGAAGACCTGTAAGAGGTGCTCGGATGAAGGTGGGCCCCTTTGAAAAAGATGTGATTGTAAATGTTGCACCAGTCATTGTGGATGGCAAGCTTAAGGGAAGTGTAGGGGTCATTCACGATGTATCAGAAATTAGTCAGCTCACATCGGAATTGAATCGGGCCAGACATATCATTCGGTCTCTTGAAGCAAAATACACATTTGATGATATCATTGGTTCCTCTGAAGAAATGGAATTTGCAATTGAACAAGCAAAACTTGGAGCGAAAACCCCAGCCACCGTTTTACTTAGGGGAGAATCTGGGACAGGCAAGGAATTGTTTGCACATGCGATACATAATGAAAGTAAGCGAAAATATAATAAGTTTGTTCGTGTGAATTGTGCTGCAATCTCAGAGTCTCTTTTAGAAAGTGAACTTTTTGGGTATGAAGAAGGTGCATTTTCGGGAGCAAAGCGAGGTGGAAAACGCGGCATATTTGAGGAAGCGAACAATGGAAGTATTTTCTTAGATGAAATTGGGGAATTATCTTTAAATACTCAAGCAAAATTATTAAGGGTTTTGCAGGAAAGAGAAATCAGAAGAGTTGGGGGAACGAAGTCGATTCCGATTGATGTACGAATTATTGCAGCTACAAATGTAAATTTAGAAAAAGGAATCGGAAATGGCACCTTTAGAGAGGATCTTTATTATCGAATAAATAAAATTCCAATTCAAATCCCATCTTTAAGAATGAGAAAACAGGATATTAAACCACTTGCGGAGCATTTGCTACTTAAGATTAACCAGGATTATGGGCGGACAGTTGAAGGATTAACAAAAGAAGCAATTAATTATTTATATGGATATGACTGGCCTGGTAATGTTAGGGAGCTTGAAAATGTACTAGGTAGAGCCGTAATCTTTATGAACTATCAGGAAAGACTAATTGATGTAAAGCATATCCAACCCCTACATAATCTCAAGGAAAAAGCCTCTGCTAGTCAATCGGTACCTGAAACTGAAATTAAGGATGTTCCATTATCAGACTTAGTAGAGAAGTACGAGGCAAAAGTTATTTCAGAGGTGCTGGATTTGAATGGCGGAAATAAAACGGCGGCTGCTAAATCATTAGGGATATCGCTTCGAAGTCTATATTATAAGCTGGAAAAATATAATCTTGCAAATTAAGGCACGCAATATTTTGCGAAAATTGCAAGATGTTGCACATGATTTTTTGGAAAGGTGAATTAGATGAAGCGCTTTCATTTCGTTTTATGTTGGCATGATTATTGCATTAATAATTAGATGTAAAAAACGAAGGGGACTATGATTGAAAAGAAGGTAAAGACTAATGAAACTTACGAATCTTATCAAAAATGCTGCCGAACAATCCGAGGTTACCGTAGCAGTTGCTGCTGCTGAGGATGAAGAAGTACTAGAAGCAGTAGTCGAAGCCGTAAATCACAGGCTTGCCCGTTTTTTATTATTTGGTAATCAAGAAAAAATAGACCAAATCCTTTCTCAAAAAGGGGGAAGTAGAGTAGGGCATGAAGCACTTTATGTAGTTAATTCACCATCAGAGGAAGAAGCAGCAAAGGCTGCTGTGAAAGCAGTTCATGCTGGAGAAGCAGATGTATTAATGAAAGGGAATATTCCAACATCAATTATTTTAAAAGCCGTGTTGGATAAGGACTATGGATTACGTACAGGAAATGTTCTATCACATGTTGCTGTTTTTGATGTACCTGATTATGACCGCCTGTTAATCGTAACAGATGCAGCTATGAACGTAGCGCCAGGGCTTCAGGAAAAGGTGCAAATTTTAATAAATGCAGTTAAGGTAGCAAACTCAATCGGGATAGCCGTTCCGAAAGTAGCCCCCATAGCTGCTGTTGAAGTTGTGAATCCTACGATGCAAGCAACATTGGATGCGGCTGCTTTAACCCAAATGAACCATCGTGGCCAAATTCAAAACTGCATCGTTGATGGTCCATTAGCGCTTGATAATGCCATTTCGATTCATGCAGCTGAGCACAAAGGAATCACAGGTGCAGTGGCAGGACAGGCTGATATACTGCTAGTTCCAACGATTGAAGTTGGAAATGCTTTATATAAATCTTTGGTTTATTTTGCAAAGGCAGAGGTTGGGGCTGTAATTGCGGGTGCTTCTGCTCCAATTGTTTTAACATCTAGAGCCGACTCTGCAAAAAGCAAATTATATTCTTTAGCGTTGGCAGTTTGCTCTGCCAACAAATAATCATCTATTAGTCAATCTTGGGGAGGATCTTACAAAATGGAAATCTTTACTTACATGGAAAAATATGATTACGAGCAGTTACTATTTTGTCAGGACAAACAATCTGGTTTAAAGGCGATAATCGCTATTCATGATACAACGTTGGGACCAGCGCTAGGCGGTACTCGTATGTGGACATATGCTTCAGAGGAAGCAGCGATCGAAGATGCATTAAGACTTGCAAAAGGGATGACATATAAAAATGCAGCTGCGGGATTAAATCTTGGTGGAGGCAAAACAGTCATTATTGGTGATCCTCGCAAGGATAAAAATGAGGAAATGTTCCGTGCATTTGGACGCTATATCCAAGGACTTAACGGACGATATATTACAGCGGAAGATGTGGGTACTACTGTTGCTGATATGGACATTATTCATGAAGAAACTGACTATGTAACTGGAATATCACCAGCGTTTGGTTCATCTGGAAACCCATCTCCGGTAACCGCATTTGGTGTGTACCGAGGAATGAAAGCTGCAGCCAAAGAAGCATTTGGTACGGATTCACTTGAAGGAAAAACGATTGCTGTTCAAGGTGTAGGAAATGTAGCGTACACACTTTGTAAACACCTACATGAAGAAGGAGCAAATTTAATTGTAACAGATATAAATAAAGACGCTGTCGATCGTGCTGTCAGAGATTTCGGAGCGCAAGCAGTGGATCCTAACGAAATTTATAGTGTGGAATGTGATATTTATGCACCTTGTGCATTAGGTGCAACAGTAAATGATGAGACAATCCCACAATTAAAAGCAAAGGTTATTGCAGGCTCTGCAAATAATCAGCTTAAAGAACCACGTCATGGTGACATGATTCATGAATTAGGAATTGTCTACGCGCCTGACTATGTAATCAATGCGGGCGGAGTTATCAATGTTGCCGACGAATTATATGGCTATAATCAAGAGCGTGCGTTAAAGAAGGTAGAATCACTTTACGACACAATTGAAAAAGTAATTGAAATCGCAAAGAGAGACGGAATTCCAACTTACCAAGCTGCAGATCGTTTGGCAGAAGAGCGTATCGAGAGAATGAGAAATTCAAGAAGCCAATTTCTACAAAACGGGCACCACATTTTAAGTCGTAGGAAATAAGAAAAGCAAGGCACCTGGATAGAGGAGCATCGACTAACTACTGCCACGTCCTGTGGCAAACGTCGATGTCAGCACTTCCTCGAAAATGCTATGCATTTTCTTCGTGCGAGGATTATGCTGTCGAAGCTTTACTTGTCCTGTGCAAGTCAAGCATAAGATGAGCGCTGACAGAAGCTATACTTTACCTTCCGAAGCGATTAGCTTATGACCTCGAGCTGATGGTGCCTGGAGCTAGACATTAAACCTAGGCTTTTAGATGGGGGAAGGCTTTATTAAGCTTTTCCTCTTTTTACCTTATGGAATTCATGGTTGAAATAAGAAATGTAAAAACAACCGTTGGACTGCATTTAAGTACTGGAGGTTTCAATATTGCTTGACAAAGAATATCGGATTCTCGTTATCAATCCAGGATCAACATCAACAAAAATCGGCGTCTATGATAATGAACGGTCTGTTTTTGAGAAGACAATTCGACATGATTTATCAGAATTAAATGCTTATGAAAATATAATTGATCAATATGAAATTCGAAAAAAAACGATTCTGAAAAATTTAGATAATGAAGGCATTAATCTTTCAAAACTGAGTGCAGTTTGCGGTAGAGGTGGGTTATTAAAACCGATACAAGGTGGAACCTACAAAGTTAATGATGAGATGCTTCATGATTTGAGAATTGGATATGCTGGAGAGCATGCATCGAATCTTGGAGGTATTTTAGCACATGAAATTGCATCTGGGTTAAATATTCCGCCATATATTGTGGATCCCGTTGTTGTTGACGAACTTGAACCTATTGCTAGAATATCAGGTTTTGATTTGATTGAGAGAAGGAGCATTTTTCATGCTCTAAATCAAAAGGCAGTAGCAAGAAGAGTTGCGAGGGATCTAGGAAAAACCTATGAAGAAATGAATTTAATCGTGACCCATATGGGCGGCGGAATTACAGTGGGCGTCCATAAGTGTGGTAAAGTGGTTGACGTAAATAATGGATTGCATGGTGACGGACCATTTAGCCCAGAACGCGCTGGGACAGTTCCTGCAGGGGATTTAATCGACCTTTGTTTTTCAGGTCAATACTTCCGTGAAGAAATCATGAAAAAACTTGTGGGTCAAGGTGGTTTAGTCGGATATCTTGGGACGAATGATGCTGTTGCAGTGGAAAGAATGATTGAAAAAGGAGACGATAGGGCGCGTTTAGTTTACAAGGCTATGGCGTACCAAATCGCCAAAGAAATAGGAGCGGCAAGTGCGGTCCTTTCAGGTCGGGTGGATGCAATCATTTTAACCGGCGGATTAGCTTACGGAAATGAATTTATCTCTGAAATTTCCAACCATGTGAATTGGATAGCGGATGTCATCATCCAGCCAGGTGAAAATGAACTACAGGCATTAGCAGAGGGTGCATTACGTGTACTACGTGGGGAAGAGAAGGAAAAAGAATATCCTGGAAAACCTCTTCAAACCCCTGTCTTAAAATAAGCGGAGCTAGAAGGTGAGTAGGTTATGTCAAAGGAATACGATTTAGTAATTTTAGGAGGCGGTACCGGCGGGTATGTTGCTGCCATTCGTGCCTCCCAGCTTGGACTAAAAGTGGCAGTTGTTGAAAGAGGAAAGCTTGGTGGCACCTGTTTACATGCAGGATGTATTCCAAGTAAGGCTCTTTTAAGGAGTGCAGAAGTATACGCAACTACAAAAAGAAGTGAGGAATTCGGTGTAATCACAAAGGATGTATCACTTGATTTTTCAAAAGTACAAGACCGAAAAAACAAAATTACGGAACAGTTATATAAAGGTGTACAGCATTTGATGAAACAGGGGAAAATTGATGTAATTGAAGGCTATGGACGTATTTTAGGTCCGTCTATTTTTTCACCGATACCTGGAACCATTTCGGTTGAGATGAACAATGGCGAAGAAAATGAAATGCTGATTCCTAAAAACATCATTATTGCAACTGGGTCTCGAGCAAGGTCTTTACCTGGACTCGAAATAGATGGAAACTATGTTTTAACTTCTGATGATGCATTAAAAATGGAGAGTTTACCTAAGTCCATTGTAATTGTCGGTGGGGGCGTGATAGGAATTGAGTGGGCATCAATGCTGCACGACTTCGGTGTAGAGGTGACGGTACTTGAATATGCGAATCGAATTCTTCCAACGGAGGATCATGAAATCTCAAAGGAAATGCAGCGATTGCTAAAGAAAAAAGGTGTAAAGATTGTAACAGGTGCGAAAGTTTTACCTGAGACACTTGAAAAAGGTGACGGGATTACGATTCAAGCTGAGCATAAAGGTGAAGCTAAATCTTTTTCTGCAGATAAGGTGCTTGTATCTGTTGGTAGACAAGCGAATGTTGAGAACATTGGCCTTGAAAATACAGAGATTGTTTTGGAAAAAGGTTCTATTACTACAAATGAATTTTTCCAAACAAAAGAATCCCATATTTATGCGATTGGCGATTGTATAGGCGGTCTTCAACTTGCACATGTAGCCTCTCACGAAGGAATTGTTGCAGTAGAGCATATTGCAGGTGAAAAACCTTCGCCAATGGACTATTCACTTGTTTCAAAATGTGTATATAGTAATCCTGAGATCGCGAGTGTCGGTTTTACTGAAGAGGAAGCAAAAGAAAAAGGATTTACTGTTAAAATAGGTAAGTTCTCATTCAGAGCAATCGGAAAAGCTCTTGTATATGGTGAGTCTGATGGGTTTGTAAAACTTGTTGTCGACGAGTCAACCGATGATCTACTAGGTGTTCATATGATTGGACCACATGTGACTGATATGATATCAGAAGCTGGTTTAGCGAGAGTACTTGATGCAACACCTTGGGAGATTGCGCAAACGATTCATCCACATCCATCATTATCTGAAGCTATTGGAGAAGCTGCTTTAGCTGTTGATGGAAAGGCGATACATGCATAAGTTTTGTTTTTCACCCAGCTTTTTTATGCGGGGTTGTCCAAACCTAGGTACAATTAGATTTTTTAGGGAGGTATTTACATGACCGAAAATCGTCATCAAGCATTGGGATTAAGTGATGATGCAGTTCTTGAAATGTATGAAACAATGCTATTAGCTAGAAAAATAGATGAGAGAATGTGGTTATTAAACCGTGCGGGAAAAATTCCATTCGTTATTTCCTGTCAAGGTCAGGAAGCAGCTCAAGTAGGTGCGGCATTTGCACTTGACCGTGAAAAGGATTATGTTTTGCCATATTACCGTGATATGGGAGTTGTTCTTACATTCGGAATGACGGCAAAGGAATTAATGCTGTCTGGATTTGCTAAAGCAGAGGACCCGAATTCAGGCGGACGTCAAATGCCTGGTCATTTTGGACAAAAGAAAAATCGTATTGTAACGGGCTCATCTCCTGTAACGACACAGGTTCCACATGCAGTTGGTGTGGCTCTGGGGGGAAGAATGGAAGGAAAGGATTTAGTTACGTTTGTGACGTTCGGTGAAGGTTCTTCGAATCAGGGTGATTTCCATGAAGGCGCAAATTTCGCAGCGGTTCACAAGCTTCCAGTCATCTTCATGTGTGAGAATAATAAATATGCTATTTCTGTTCCATACGAAAAGCAGGTAGCCTGTGAAAAAATTTCTGACCGTGCAATTGGGTATGGAATGCCTGGTGTAACGGTGGATGGAAATGATCCACTCGAAGTATATAAAGTAGTTAAAGAAGCAGCGGATAGAGGCCGTCGAGGGGAAGGACCTACCTTAGTTGAAACGATCTCTTATCGTCTAACTGCCCACTCATCTGATGATGATGATCGTGCATATCGTGAGCAGGACGAAGTAGCAGAAGCGAAAAAGAATGATCCAATTCTATCCTTTGTTACTTATTTAAAAGAGACCGGCGTCTTAAATGCTGAGAAGGAACAGGAAATTGGAGATCGTGTTGCAAAACTTGTTAATGAAGCGACTGATTATGCAGAAAGTGCACCATACGCAGAGCCTGAGTCTGCTCTAAAACACGTATACGCTGAACAGTAAGGGGGAAAAAGAATGCCTGTAATTTCATATATTGATGCCGTAACAATGGCGATTCGTGAAGAGATGGAACGTGATCCTAAAGTGTTTATTTTAGGAGAGGACGTTGGAAAAAAAGGTGGAGTATTTAAAGCGACAAATGGACTTTACGAGCAATTCGGTGAGCAGCGCGTAATGGATACCCCTTTAGCAGAGTCTGCTATAGCAGGTGTTGGAATTGGGGCAGCGATGTATGGCATGCGACCTATTGCAGAAATGCAGTTTGCTGATTTTATCATGCCTGCTGTCAATCAAATTATCTCTGAAGCTGCTAGAATACGATATCGTTCAAACAATGATTGGAATTGCCCAATCACAATTAGAGCTCCCTATGGTGGCGGAGTACATGGAGCGCTGTATCACTCACAATCTGTGGAAGCGATTTTTGCAAATCAACCGGGCTTAAAAATTGTAATGCCTTCAACTCCTTATGATGTAAAAGGCTTGCTAAAGGCTGCCATTCGTGATGAAGATCCAGTTTTATTCTTTGAACATAAACGTGCCTATCGTTTAATCAAAGGGGAAGTGCCGACCGATGATTATGTATTACCAATTGGTAAGGCTGATGTGAAGCGCGAGGGCGAGGACATTACGGTTATAACGTACGGTTTATGTGTTCACTTTGCCTTACAAGCAGCAGAGCGTCTCGCGAAAGATGGGATTCAGACACATATCCTTGATTTACGGACAGTATATCCGCTAGATAAAGAAGCAATCATTGAAGCAGCATCAAAAACGGGTAAAGTTTTATTGTTAACCGAAGACAATAAAGAAGGAAGTATTATGGGTGAAGTTGCAGCAATCATTGCTGAAAATTGCTTATTTGATTTAGATGCTCCAATTAAGCGACTTGCCGGCCCAGATGTGCCTGCAATGCCATATGCACCAACTATGGAAAAATACTTTATGGTCAATCCAGATAAAGTAGAAAAAGCAATGAGAGAGCTTGCGGAATTTTAACTGTTCATTTCTTAAAGAATGGATGGTGACTGAGGAGGTTTTATGAGTGGCAACTGAAAAAATAACAATGCCCCAGCTTGGTGAAAGTGTTACAGAAGGTACGATTAGTAAATGGCTTGTAGAAGTTGGGGATACCGTAAACAAATATGATCCTTTAGCTGAAGTAATGACAGATAAAGTAAATGCAGAGGTGCCATCCTCTTTTGCTGGTACTATAAAAGAGCTAATTGCAGAAGAAGGAGAAACGTTAGCAGTCGGTGAAGTGATTTGTGTAATTGAAACTGCAGGTGGTGGAACGGAGCAAGCGACACCTCAAGAAACAGTAAAAGAAGAAACTCTTGAGAAGTCAACAAATAATGCAGTAGTGCCGAGTGATTCTTCTAATAAATTACGTTATTCACCAGCTGTTCTAAAGCTATCACAGGAACATAATATTGACCTTGCACAGGTGAAAGGGACAGGGGCAGGTGGAAGAATTACCCGTAAGGACCTTCAGAAATTAATTGAATCTGGACAGATTCCAACCACTGATCAGCAAGTTCAAAATCTGGCAACTCAACCTACTAACCAGCTAATTGCAAGTGTCCAACCATCTATGCCAACTCCGGCACCTAATGTACCTGTAGCTGTTGGTGATGTTGAAATACCAGTAACGGGAGTTCGAAAAGCGATCGCAGCGAACATGCTTCGTAGTAAGCATGAGATTCCGCACGCATGGACAATGGTTGAAGTGGATGCCACAAATATGGTTCAATACAGAAATTCAATGAAGAATGAATTTAAGCAAAAGGAAGGCTTCAATCTTACTTTCTTCGCATTTTTTGTAAAAGCTGTAGCCCAAGCACTTAAGGAGTATCCACAAATCAATTCGTTGTGGGCAGGGGATAAAATTATCCAGAAGAAGGATATTAATATTTCGATTGCCGTTGCAACAGATGATGCTCTATTTGTTCCAGTTATTAAGAATGCAGATGAAAAATCGATTAAGGGGATTGCGAGAGAAATAACAGACCTCGCAGCTAAAGTACGATCTGGAAAACTTAAAGCAGACGACATGCAAGGTGGTACTTTTACCGTAAATAATACTGGTTCATTTGGATCTGTTCAGTCGATGGGAATTATTAATTATCCACAGGCTGCTATTTTACAGGTTGAATCAATCGTCCAACGTCCAGTTATCATCGATGGCATGATTGCCGTTCGTCATATGGTGAATCTCTGTATGTCGCTTGATCATCGAGTATTGGATGGACTTGTATGTGGACGATTCCTAGCACGAGTGAAGGAAATTATAGAGAATACCACTAAAGAAAACACATCTATTTACTAAGACATTGCTTATGCAGTGTCTTTTTTTTATTGGGAAAAATATCTGTGGAGCATTTTTTGGGTCGGGCATGAATTTTTAACGGATTCGTGTTCTAGAGGTGCGTGCTTACGCAGAAATAGAAGAAGTATGTACCGCGAGAGTTTTCTAGAGGTACGTGCTGAAGCGAAATAAGAAAGACCATGTACCGCAAGAGTGTT
>NZ_JBALOP010000032.1:0-36151 GCF_036962685.1 Bacillus sp. JJ1566
ATCTATAGGTACCATAATACCTATGTGATAGCTTTTTTTATTTGGAAGGCAGGTCCCCTGTTTCTTTATATACGTTAATATAACCAGTTAATTCATTTATAAAATTTTTATCTACCTTCGGGCTAAAGGTACCCATAGAAATGACATCGTCCTGGAAATCAAAATAAAGGGTTCCCGATTTAAGTTCGCCATCATTAAATTTTGTTGTAACTAATAAGTAGAGTTGATCTACATGCTGCACTGTGCTTGTGTATACTGTTTCTTTCCCTAGATCAGATTGGTCTGACACATAACCTATCGCATAAAGACCTTCTTCTTTAAGTTTTTCGATTACAGGGACATTGTACCCATCCCCGGCAGGATAAATAATATCAACACCGTCGGCTATCATTCTCTCTGCTATTAAAATTGCCTTTTCATCGTCATCCCAGTTTTGAACATAGCCAATATCTACATCCACTTCATCATTTTGAAATAACACACCTTCATAAAATCCATTAATCTCTGGTTGCCATTCAAATGCTGCAATGATACCGACTTTGTTCGCATTTGTCATTTTTCCCGCGACCATGCCACCGAAAAATCCCATTGCATGCCCATCAAAGTTTAGGCTTGTAACATTCTCTTTTCTTGTATTTCCATTAAAAAATATGAAATGGACATTAGGATATTCATCTGAAATCTCATTAAAAATTTCAGCATATTCACTTCCATGACCAAATATTAAATTAACGCCTTTATCAACAAATTCATCTACAGCTGTTCGTGTCGCAGTTTCCGAAGTAATTCCTTCTTTATAAAAGACATCAACCTGAAATTTTGATTTTATTTGCAATAACCCCTTATATCCTTCTGTACCCCATACTTGATCATCAATTGTATCTGGTACGAGTAAGCCTACTTTTTTCACCCCAGTATCGGCATCAGTTTGGCCACAAGATACGAGGTTGGTTAAAAGGAATAAGAGTGTCACCCACCTAAACAGCTTTTGCATTCCTACAACTCCTTCAAAAAACAAAAAACAAAATAATCCCATCTTACTTTATTTTATTGTACTTTTTAGGAATAGGAAAGCAAAAGAAGTATCTAGGCGTAAAAGTTTTGGGAAATCCACTCTTCGTGGTCATTTTTTATATTAATCGCTTCCCCCAACTCTTTAATTGAAAAATCGATAAACGTAAACAAAAACTCAATATTTTTCGTTCGAACTTTTTGATGCTCATTTAAACTATTCTTAATATTTATTTTGGAATACCAGCTATCATCAAGTTCATCCTCTAAATTACAATTTGTATTCCTTTCTATCGAATGTGCCGAAACTAGTATAAGCTTTGTTTTTGTCACATTACAGTATTCAAGCACAGATTGTAGCTTTACCTCTTTTTCTTCAATGCGTTCTGTGGAGTTTGGATTAATCCATGGGTAAATCACGGCATCAGTTTGTAAAAAAATACTTTGATCCACCATCGCTTTTGGGTATTCAATAAATTCAAAAAAAGCATTACGCCCAATGCGTAGCATTTTATCCTCTTCGGAGCTATTATCCCTAGGTTTTGCATCTACTCCAACCACTTGAACTTCTTGATCGATCATTCTACAACAGAGTCCATATCCTACAAACGAGAAAGCGTCGAATAGTATGACCTTCTTCACTTGTAACATCTCCTATACATTTTGTTACAGTATCGTATGCGATTGCGTAAATAAAAAGTCCCTATTCTTGAAAAGAATCGGGACTTTTCATAATTCCTTTTCATTCTCTTTAAAATAGCTACCAATTGACCGACTAAAAGCATACGTGTTTTCACTAATATGATAGCTTAAGGTAACCATCTCATTATCACCTTGGTATTTCTTACTGTGGATTTCAGGAGTGTATGTCCTTTCATTTGTGCTATGCCAAATTTTGATTGGGATATTCGGAAAAAGTAAATGATCCCTTGGTGCAAGTTTTTCAATGTTTGTTTCAACTTCTCTTTCGTCAAGTTGATAAGCTCGTGCAATTTCTTTTATTAGCTTTTTATAAAAAAATTTATTTTTTCTTTCATTATCGATATGTGCCACTAGATCAATGCAAGGATTTAGAAAAGCCATAGAGCGAATTTCTCTCTTTAGCTTTTTGCTTAAATGCATGGCTGTCAATGCTCCCATTCCCTCCGCTAGAATATGAATGCGTTTGTTTAGGATTTCTCGTTTCATAATGATGTGATAGAGCTGTGTAGCCAATTTGACAGAAGCTGGATTTCCCCAGTTTGCACCATATAAATTTGAATAAAAAACTGTGTAACCTTCATCCTTAAGGTATTCGAGAATTTGAGACCTAGCGTAGTTTTGGATCCAATAGCTTGTGCCCTCTTCTACAAAATTTGTATTATCCCCGATAATTAAAACAGCGAAGCCATTTGGACGTTTCGGCAAATGAAGAACAGACCACTCCGTGTCGAGCTTGAAAAAAAGTTTGTTTTGTACCATCGCTCTCTTCTCCTACTCCTGATTTTCGTCCTTCATTATAAGTGTATGTTGTGAAATTAAAGATGAAAGGGGGAAATGCCTACAAATAGCTTTTCTATCAGATGACAATTGTGGTAAACTAATTACAGATATTGTTTAACGAGGTGAAGACATTGCGTTATTTTTGGACATTCTTTTGGACCTTTCTCTTAATCCAAATGGCTTCATATGTTATTGGATCAATGCAGGCGGCTACATATTCCTTTAAGACAGCTTCAATCGTAGCCGTTATTGTTACAGCCCTAATTATTATTTTAGGTTCTGTAATTCCAAATGAGCCTGTAGAGGAACCTAATCATTAATATGAAAAAAAGACCCGATTGGGTCTTTTTTTTATCACGGCTTTCTTTTATATGTCCATTTTCGGTTGTCATTAGAGTTTTCTGGGAATGAGTCACCGGCACTTAGTTTTACACTTTTCGGGTTTTTAACCATATCTCCAGTTTCGCCGATTTCTACATAAATCCCATTATTCGGTGCTTTTTGACCTGCACGAAATTCATGACTTTGCCCCATCATAATCCTCCTTTTGAATAGTCATACATGATTACTATACCCACTCATGTCTAAAATCATGAAAAAAGCCTCGGTACCATTGAAGACCGAGGCATAAAGATTCTTTATTCCATTATTGCTTTTAATACAGCTTTTTGAGCGTGGAGGCGATTTCCTGCTTGTTCAAATACTACAGAATGTGGTCCATCAATCACTTCAGCTGTAACCTCTTCACCACGATGTGCAGGTAGACAGTGCATGAAATGATAATCTTCCTTAGCGGCACTCACAAGCTCGGAATTTACTTGAAAAGGCATGAATGCTTGCATTCGCTCTTGCTGTTCCTGTTCTTGGCCCATACTCGCCCAAACATCTGTGTAAATATAGTCTGCATTTTTTAAGCCACCGACTGGGTCATGGCTAACCTCAATGACTGCATTGGTTTCTTTCGCAATTTCTTTTGCTTTCTCTACAATAAATTCTTTCGGAGCATATTGAGGTGGACAAACAACTGTACAATCTAAGCCTACCTTTGCGGCAGCAATCATTAACGAATGGGCTACATTGTTACCATCTCCAACATAGACAAGTTTGTTGCCTTTAAAGGTTTTCTTTTGTTCATAGATGGTTAGTAAATCAGCTAACGCTTGGCATGGATGAAAATCTTCCGTTAAGCCATTAATGACTGGGATACTCGCGAACTGCGCAAGCTCCTCAATTTTTTCATGCTCAAATGTTCGAATCATGATTGCATCCACATACTCAGATAAGACCATTGCTGTATCAGCAATCGATTCTCCTCTGCCTAACTGCATATCATTGCTATTTAGATATATTGCGTTTCCTCCCAACTGAAGCATTCCCGCTTCAAAGGAAACCCTCGTGCGGGTTGAATGCTTTTCAAAGATCATTGCTAACGTTTTACCCTTCAAATAAGCAGTTTCTTCTCCATTTTTATGCTTTTGCTTGATTTCTATTGCTGAATCTAATAGAACGATAATATCTTCCTGCGTTAAATCTATAAGTGTAAGTAAATCCTTACCTTTTAAGGCATTACTTAAATTATGTTTTAAAGTAGTTGTCATTTGCTAATCACTTCTTTCTCATTATTGAATGTACCTCTACGTTCTTGAATAGACATGACTGAAAAATGGGAATCACGAAATGCTTTTAAAAATGCGTGTAATGTCTCGATTTCCGTAAATACATGAATTCGTTTTTGGCTTGCCTCTATTTTATTCTTTTTCGATTTTTCATCATTCTTTAGACTTACAAATGCTAAAGCCTTTTCGCTCTTGCTCCATTCTGAAACGTCATTTGCAGCATAAATGTTTAATCCAAATTCTTTCGCAATTGTCTTTGTTTCTGCTGGAATCTGTTCCGTATCGAAAACGATTTCGTCTGCACCTTTTTTTGAAAGAATATAGCTATGGAAAACTTTTGTTAAAGCCTCATCAATTGTTGCTGCAATACTAATCCCTTCACCAGTTGATTTCATTTCTGGACCAACCGTTGGATCGCCAAGCAGTTTATAGGTTGAGAAGACAGGATATTTCACCGTAAAGTAAGGTAAATCAGGTAATAAGCCAGTCTGCGCTGATACCTCTTGTAATGACTTTCCAAGTACAAGTTTTGATGCTAGCTGCGCCATTGAAATTCCTGTAATTTTACTGATGACTGGAACTGTACGACTAGCACGAGGGTTCACCTCTAGTACGTAAATTTGATTGTCAGCCACAACAAATTGGATATTCATGATCCCTTTAAATTGTAGTTCGCGCACAATTTTTTCTGCATAGTCAGTGACTGTTTTCTTGTTTTCTTCAGATAATGAAACAGCTGGCATAATCGCGTGACTGTCACCAGAGTGAACGCCTGCTTTTTCAATATGTTCAACAATGGTAGGAATGAGAATTTCGTTCCCATCAGAAAGTAAGTCAACTTCAATTTCTAATCCGGGTACATATGCATCAATTAAGAGCGGATATGAATCATTTGGGATCCCTTTTACAAACGATATAAGCTCTCCCTCATCATTGATAACTATCATTCCCTTCCCACCAATTACATAGGAAGGACGGATTAGCACTGGGTAGCCGACTTGCGATGCCTTTACCACTAATTCTTCCGTATTTTCAGCAATCTCACCAGGAATATGTGGGATACTTGCTTTTTCTAACAGTTTATAAAAACGGTCACGGTCCTCAAGCTGGTCAATGACATCGTGAGTAATTCCCACAATTGATACACCTGATGCCTCTAGTTCTTGCGCAAGATTAATGGCTGTTTGGCCACCAAATTGTACGATCACTTGATCCACTTTTTCAGCTTCGATTACGTTTAACACATGTTCTAATGTTAATGGCTCGAAAAATAATTTATCTGCAATTTCATAATCAGTACTTACTGTTTCTGGATTGTTATTAAGTAAGAGCGTCTCATAGCCTTCCTCTTGTAAAGCGAAAATTCCATGGACAGTACTATAATCAAATTCAATTCCCTGGCCGATTCGAATTGGACCAGAGCCTAGAATTAATACCTTTTGATTTGTAGAACCTTGTGTTTCATTTTCACCAAAATAGCTTGAGTAATAATAAGATGACTCGGAGGCAAATGCGCCAGCACATGTATCTACACTTTTATAGCTAGGAATGATACCAAGTTCCTTACGTTTTGCACGAATTGTCTTTTCTTCCTCACCAGTAAGGTGAGCAATATATTCGTCAGTAAACCCTTTTTCTTTTATCTCTTGCATGAATTCACTTGAAAATTCATTTACCGAGTGTTGGCTAATTTTAACCTCATATTTCACTAAAGACTTGAAAATGTCCAAGAAGAACGAATCAATTTTTGAGATTTCGTGAATCTCCTCTACGGTAGTTCCTCTTCTAAAAAGCTCAAGTACCGCAAAAAATCGATTTTCACTCCCCTCTTCAACAAGTTGATGAAGCTCCTGATTTGAGAGGCTCTCTATTTTAGGTAATCGTAAGCTTTCGTTTTCTCCCTCTAAGGAATGGACCGCCTTTTGGATGGCACCTTCCAGATTCACATCAAGTGACATGACCTCTCCAGTTGCTTTCATTTGTGTTCCAAGTACATTTGGAACATCTGTGAACTTATCAAATGGGAAGCGCGGGAATTTTACAACCACATAATCTAATGCTGGTTCCGAACTAGAAAATGTATTTCCTGTAATCGGGTTGATTAATTCATCTAATGTATAGCCAACAGCAAGCTTTGCTGTGATTTTGGCGATTGGATAGCCCGTTGCTTTTGATGCAAGTGCTGAAGAGCGACTTACGCGCGGATTTACTTCAATTAGATAATAGTTTTTACTATAAGGATCCAGTGCAAATTGAATATTACATCCACCGACAATACCTAACGCAGAGATAATTTTTGCAGATGAGGCTTGGAGCATTTTGTATTCATCATCTGTCAACGTTTGTGATGGAGCGACAACAATTGAATCTCCTGTATGAATACCAACTGGGTCGATGTTTTCCATATTACAAATCGTTATGCAGGTTCCTTTTTGGTCACGCATGACCTCATATTCAATTTCCTTATATCCAGCAATACTTTTTTCGATCAAACATTGAGTAATCGGGCTTTCGGACAAGCCATTTTTTGTAAGCTTAATCAATTGTTGCTGCTCGTGCGCAATGCCTCCTCCTGTTCCCCCCAATGTGTATGCTGGACGAATAATGACTGGAAATCCTATCTTTTCCACAAAAGCAATTGCTTCCTCAACAGTTGTAACAATTTCACTGTCAGGGACTGGCTCATTTAATTCATTCATTAAGCTTCGAAAAGCCTCTCGGTCCTCTCCCTTTTTAATAGAGTCAATTGATGTCCCAAGAACTTTTACATTATATTTATCTAAAACTCCATGTTCACTTAGGCTAAAAGCTAAATTTAAGCCTGTTTGACCACCCAGGGTTGCAAGTAATCCATCTGGACGCTCTTTTGCAATGATTTTCTCGATGCTTTCAACTGTAAGTGGCTCAAAATACACAACGTCGGCATTGACTTCATCGGTCATAATGGTTGCAGGATTATTATTCACTAAAATAACTTTGTAGCCTTCTTCCCTTAGTGCCCTGCAACCTTGTGTTCCGGAATAATCAAATTCTGCTGCCTGCCCGATGACGATAGGACCTGAGCCAATTACTAATATAGATTGAATTGAATGATCTTTAGGCATAAACTTTTCTCTCCTAACCTTTACGTTTATACAATGTCTGTAGCAACTTAATTCAGTACCTCCGCTAGAGCAGGTTGCTTACTAATGATTGCTTTTTCTAGCTTTTTGTCTCGTATTCTTTTCACAACTGCACGTGTATCCACATGTGAAAGCATTGGAATATTCCACTTCTTCAAATACTGATTGAGTGAGTATTTGCCATCATAATGAGAGTGGTTATCCTTTGTTTCATATAGAATAACTCCAGCAACCTCGGGCTCCGTGTTAAACTCAATTTCATTAATTCCGCAATTACCGATAAGGGGGTAAGTGAAAACAATGATATGTTTTTTATTGGAAGGATTGGTTATCACGTCCTGGTAGCCAGTCATTCCTGTAAAGAATGCGATTTCGCCCTCAGTTGTTGTAGTTGTGCTATTTTCAAAAATAGTTCCTTCAAAGCTTTCACCATTCTCTAAGTGTAAATATCCCTTCATGGTTTCACCCCGTATTTTTATTTGTATATACGTATTTTTATACAAAGTTATTCAAAAAAAATTCATGTATGACTATTGGTTTCATACAAACCTAACTCCTAGGGAAAAGTTAAGAAATATACTCGGCAACAAGACAATCCTTTATCATCTTAACTGCTTTATCGATTTCTTCGTAGGTTACCGTTAATGGCGGTAAAAGTCGAATGACATTTGGTCCAGCTTGAAGAACTAACAGTCCATTTTCACGTAGTTTTGTAATGTTTGCTGCAACTTCATCATTACAAGCAATTCCTAGCATTAATCCACTTCCACGAACCTCTTTAACTAAGTCTTGTTCTGCTAATGCATTTGTAAGTTCCGCTTTTAAATATACACCTTTTTTCTCAACCTCTGCTAAAAACTCTTCTTCAAAAATGATTGATAATGTAGCTTTAGCGGCTGCTAATGAAATTGGGTTACCACCAAATGTAGAACCATGTGAGCCAGGTCCAAATGCTTCCTTAAGCTTTTCCTTTCCAAGCATTGCCCCAACAGGAAGACCACTTCCTAAAGCTTTTGCTAATGTAATTATATCTGGTGATAGATTGAAATGTTGATGAGCAAACGCTTTTCCAGTTCGACCAATCCCCGTTTGAACTTCATCAATAATGAAAAGTGAACCATGCTTCTTACAAAGCTCTTCAATCGTTTTTAGAAACTTTTTTGTTCCAGGAACGACTCCGCCCTCTCCTTGAACAACTTCAACCATAACTGCTGCGACTGAATCATCCATTGCTTGCTCTAACGCTTCACAATCATTGTATGGAAGATAGACAAATTCCTGTAGAAGTGGTCCGAATCCTGAATGGATTTTGTCTTGCCCTGTTGCAGCCATCGTTCCGAATGTCCTGCCATGGAAGGATTGCTTAAACGTAATTATCTTTGACTTTTGCGTGTATTTACGAGCAAGCTTTAATGCTGCTTCATTTGCCTCAGCACCACTATTACAGAAGAAAACTGCATCTAGTTCTGAGTTCGCAACTAGCTTCCCAGCTACTTCTTGTTGAATATCAGATTTAAATAAATTTGATACATGCCAATATTTTTTCAGTTGTTCTTCCACGGCTTCGACTACAGCCGGGTGGCGATGTCCGAGATTACAAACTGAGATTCCAGTAACAAAATCTAAATATTTCTTTCCTGTATTGTCAACAATGATTGCACCCTCTGCGGATTCAACGGTCAAATCCCATCTTGCATAGGTTGGAAATAGTGCATCCATTAAACCACCTCTAGTTCCTTTACGATTTTTGTGCCTTTTAATGATCCATCAACTGACAACAACGAGCTTTTTCCGTTGATAATCGTGATTTCGTTAAGTCCCCCATCATTTAATGCCGAGAGGGCTGCTTTTACCTTTGGGATCATCCCTCCGTAGATGGTTCCCTCATCGATGAGTGATAGAACAGAATCCGCGGAAAGCGAAGGTAGGACTTCACCATCTTTTTTAATACCATCCACATCTGTAACGAATAATAAATGCTCTGCCTTTAATGCGATAGCAACACTAGCTGCTGCTGTATCCGCATTGATATTATACTTTGTAAAATCCTCGTCAATCCCGATAGGCGAGACAACTGGAACATAATTTTGCGACAAAAGAAATTCTAGGAACGAAACATTGACCTGTTCAATCTCACCAACATAACCTAATTGTTCAAAGTTAACAGGCTTTGCTGTAATTAGTTTTGCATCACAGCCAGATAAGCCAACTGAAGGGATTCCGGCTTTTTCTAAATCGACGACGACTTTTTTATTAACCGTTCCTGATAATACCATTTCAACAACATCAAGGACTTCCTTTGTTGTCTTTCTCAGTCCATTTACAAATTCACTTTCTATGTTCAAAGAGGCTAGTGACTGACCAATCTCAGGGCCACCCCCATGAACAACAACGACCCTAAATCCACTTTCTTTTAACTCTTTTATACTATTAAAAAATGAGTCCGACAGCTCGGCTAGGATGCTGCCTCCACATTTGATAACAATTGTTTGCATTTCAAGTCTCCTCACGTGCGATAGCTTGCATTGATTTTGACATAATCATAGGTTAAGTCACAGCCCCAAGCCGTTCCGGCACCATTTCCTAACTGGAGGTCAACGTGAATGACAATATCGGTTCCTTCTAGATACTCTTTTGCTAGCTCTTCCGAGAAAGTCACTGGTTGGCTTCCTTTTAGCATTAAAATAGAGCCAATGGAAATATCGACAAAATCCGGATTCACCGTAGCTGTACTATGGCCAATCGCCCCAATAATTCTTCCCCAGTTCGCATCAGCACCATAAATTGCTGTTTTTACAAGGTTTGAACCTACAATCTTTTTCGCAATAATGCGTGCATCTTCATCAGATAAAGCACCTGTTACATTCACTTCTACGAGTTTGGTAGCCCCTTCTCCATCCTTTGCAATTTGCTTTGCAAGGTCTTCGAAAGTGGACTTAAGGGCTGTCACAAATAAGTCCCATTCAGGATGTTCTGGTGAGAGCTGACTATTTTCAGCTAACCCACTAGCCATTACCAGTACCATATCATTTGTTGAGGTTTCACCATCTACTGTGATTTGGTTAAATGTCACATCTGTCACAGTTTTCATTGCTGCTTGGAGGGATTCAGAATCAATATTTACATCTGTTGTTACAAAACCTAACATCGTCGCCATATTTGGATGAATCATCCCTGAACCCTTTGCTGCGCCACCAATTGTGATGATCTTTCCATCAATAGTTGTTTGATAACATGCTTTTTTCATCACTAAATCAGTCGTTAAAATTGCTGTTTGAAAAGCATGAGCAGCTTCATCTGTACTAGTGGGTTCAAGTTGTTTAATGCCAGCTTTAATTTTATCCATCTGGAGGAGCTCTCCGATAACACCCGTTGAAGCAACCGCTACTAAGTGGTCCTCGATTCCAAAATGGGCAGCAGATTCAGCTCTCATTTCGTATGCATCTAATAGCCCTTGTTCACCCGTACATGCATTCGCACAAGCACTATTAATTACAACTGCTTGTAATTTATTTTGAACGGCAATGCTTTCTTTTGTCACTTTTAAAGGAGGGGCTTGAAAATGACTTTGCGTATAAACGGCTGCACAGTTCGCCGGAACATCACAAATAATTGCCCCTAGATCCTTCTTTGAATAACGTAAACCGGCATGAACACCTGCTGCTTTAAATCCTTTTGGGGTTACGACAGAACCCTCTTCTACTTTTAATACTTGAATTTCCTTTATCTCTATCATGCAAAGTCACTCCTTTTTAGACATCTTTATGGGAATAATGGAACGTATTGTAATCCTGTTGTTTCTTCTAAACCAAACATAATGTTCGCGTTTTGGATTGCCTGACCGGCAGCACCCTTCACTAAGTTGTCGATAACTGAAACCACGGTAATTCGGTTTGTTCTTTCATCAAATGCAAGGCCGATATCACAGTAATTTGTGCCATAGACTTCTTTTGTGGAAGGGAAGGAACCCTTTTCTCTAATCCTCACAAATGGAGAATCCTGATAGCTTTCTTTATATAGTCCATAAAGCTGATCCAATGAAAGTGAATCTACTGCACTATTTATGTACATCGTAGACATGATTCCTCTTGTCATTGGCACCAAATGTGTACTAAATGTCACATATGGAATTGAATCATCCCAGCCTTGTATCACTTGTTCAATTTCTGGAATATGTTGATGCTGATTCACCTTATAGATTGAAAAATTGTCGTTACTTTCAGCAAAATGTGTTGTTCTTGATGGACTTTTTCCTGCTCCAGAGATACCTGATTTTGCGTCTATTACAATTGATTTCTCATCAATCAGTTTATTTTTTATAATTGGCGCTAACCCAAGTACAGTTGCAGTTGGATAGCAGCCTGGATTTGAAATAAAACTACTATTCTGAATTTCTTCCATATACCATTCTGGTAAACCATATGTAGCTTTGTTAATGTCTGTTTGTAATGCAGCTGGCTTTTTATACCACTGTTCATATAAATCAGGTTTTTTTAACCGATAATCCCCTGAAAGATCAATAATCTTCACATTTTCCTTCAATAACCTAGGAACAATGGTTGTTGAAACTCCAGATGGTGTTGAGAGAAAAACAACATCCACTTCATTTGCAATTTTCGGGATATCAATTTCTTCTAATGAATGATTTACAAGATTAGTAACATGGGGGTAGACCTCTGAAAGCCTCATCCCTGTCTGTGACGAAGTATGAACGGAATGCACCTCAAAGCTTGAGTGGTTTGCCAGTAATCTCAATAGTTCAATTCCGCCATAGCCAGTAACCCCTATAATTGCCGCTTTCAATATATCCACCTCTTTTTTTAAATAAATGTAGAATAAGTATCATTATAAGTCTGTATAAAAATAAAATCAATTGTATTTTTATAAAAAATCTGATTTTTTGTGCAAAAAAATAACCACCAGGGTGGTGGCTGATTAATAATCAACCTCCACTTACTGGTGGTATTAAAGCAACTGTATCTCCTGCATTAATAATATCGTCATCTTCTGCATACTCTTCATTAATGGCAAACATGATTTGATCAAGATTTTTCATACCATGATCAGTTGCAAGCCTCTGTTTTAAGGATGATACGGTTATCTTATCTGTATGTAACGCGATTCTATCCGTCCCCGCCATATCCTGTAGATGGGCAAAAAATAAAATCGTAATCATTTCAAATCCTCCTCTTCTGGTCGACCAGTTGGATATTGTTTCGTTTCTAACTGATCTCCAATCCACATTTCCCCATCTTCCCAATGCTCTTTTTTCCAGATAGGGACGATTTGTTTTATACGTTCGATTGCATATTCATTTGCAGCGTAAGCATCTTTACGATGTGGTGTGGAGACGGCGATGACAACAGCCGCTTCGGAGATATCCAAGCGACCGATTCGATGGGTAATAGCCGTTTTCACATCAGGCCATTTCATCGAAATTTCTTCACCAATTTGAGCAAGCTTTTTTTCTGCCATTGGAATATATGCATCATATTCTAAATAGAGGGTTTTCTTTCCTCTCGTAAATTCTCGAACCGTTCCGATAAAGGTAGTAACGGCGCCCGCTTCACGTCTAATAACTTTATTCGTCACCTCTTCAACATGAATCGGCTCTCTCGTAATCTTAAATAGATCATTGTTTTTCATTTATGTACCTCCTTAAATCAAATACGCCCTTGGCGTATTTGCGCCCAGATTTTTTAGGCCCACACGATGTGGGTAACAAAGACGTTGCCACAGGAAGTGGCGTTCTTAGTCTTTGATCCTATGCTCGAAAACTTCCTTTGAAAAATCTGAGGCATCCGCCGGAGGCATTTAACTTTATTAAACCAAGGATTGATCCTTGTACCTTTATTTTATCGTTTTTACTAGGCTCACGCGCTCTTAATAAAGTTAAATATCCAACGTAAATATTTTTCTTCTTCATTAATATGATAAAGGGGAAACTTCGTTTGAATCGGAATCCAAGTTATAACGCAAACAATGTTTGTTAATGAAGATAGCAGCTCGATATCCTCTTCTTTCTTGATTAAAACGATTTTGGGATAATCCGCCATTTTATATCCTTCAATTAATATCATATCATTTTCAAAAAAAGCGTAAAGCTGAATTAGCTTCTCCAGCGTCCATTTAGATGTCTTCGCTTCTAGCTGTAGACTCCCACCACCTTCTACAATCGTTGCAGACGCCCCTGCTTTGATGTGGCGGGAAGAATCTTTTTCCTGATGAAGACGATCTAAGCTGCTTTGATGTCCATGATGTTTTATGGTAGCGATTTGAAAGCCGAAATCTGTCCCTTTTTTTACGATTTTTTCAACTAGAGTCGTTTTCCCACTATTTTGATACCCTACGATTTGCAGAAGCGGAAACCTTATTTCCAAGGCCATATACTTCCTTCCTGGTCTTCGAGATACAACACATCTACTACATCACCTTTCCCAAATCCACGTGTTCCACCAGGTAAAACCATGAACGCATTTGCTCCTGCTAGTGAGGATACGACATTTGATTTATCAAGACCACTTGGTGAAACTACAAGCTTTCCGTCAGAAAAGCTGATTTTACTTCTTACAAATCTTGTAAAAGGATTTGGTTTTGGAAAGTCAGCATTGAGTTCAGCTTTCATTTTTAATAGATGTGGAGAATCAGAAAATAATCTTGTCCGTACTACCGGTCTAACTAATAATTCAAAGCCAACATAACATGCTGATGGATTACCAGATAACCCAAACAATAATTTCCCATTAAACTGCGCAACTGTTGTGACACTTCCCGGTCTCATCGCTATTTTATTAAATAAGACTTCTGCTCCTAACTTTTCATAAATGGCAGGTAGGTAATCATAATCCCCTACAGATACCCCGCCAGTCGTAATTAAGATATCAACCTCATTGATTGCATTTTTGATAGCGTTGAAGCAAACATCAAAATCATCTGTGAGTTTTCCGTAATACTTTGGCTCTGCACCAGCTCTTTCGATTTGTGCACTTATCATATATGCATTGCTATTTCGAATTTTTCCAGGTACGAGGTTTTCATGGACATCAAGCAATTCTGTCCCTGTTGCATAAATCCCAATGATAGGCTTCTTTGCCACTTCAACCTGATGATAGCCAAATGTGGCTAATAGTGCTTTTACACCTGGATTAATAAAGGTGCCTTTTTCTACTAAGACTGAGCCTTTTTTTGTATCCTCACCTTGAAACGATACATTATCGCCAGACTTAAACGGTCGCTTTAACGACATGTACTTCTTACCATCACGTTCATATTCTGCTGTCAATTCTAGCATCACAACTGCATCACATTCTGCTGGCATCTGCGCACCTGTCATGATTCGAACTGCTTGAAAAGCTGCCACCTTTTTCGATGCTACAGACCCAGCTCCAATTTCTTCAATGACTTCGAATTCAACTGGATGGTCTTGTCCCGCATTTGTTGTATCGATTGCACGAACAGCAAAACCATCATACGGGGACCGATCAAAATGTGGGACATCATGATCAGCGATTACATCACTTGCTAAAAATCGTCCATAACTATCTTCAATTGGTACTATTTCCTGTGTCCCTGAAACTGCGAATTCCATTACTCGAGTTACCGCTTCCGGAACTGGTATAGGTGTCCGTCTTTCAACCATATTGTTTCACTCACTTTTTATCTACTTTTTTCCTATTGTAGTCTATTTAATCAAAAACCACTACTTTCTTGCTATGATTTACATCACTCACATTTGACTTTATGACGATTTTCTACATTTGTGTGATACGTATCACCACATCCTTTCATTTTAATAGCTATGCTATAAGTAGCTTACCAATAGGAGGTAGAATCATGGAACAAACTTTTACAGAACAACATATTATCGGGGAGATTGTAACCGAGTTTCCAAAGGCAGGAGACCTTTTTAAAAAACTTCGTATTGATTTTTGTTGCGGTGGTAACCGTCCACTTATAGATGCAATCGAGGAAAGAAAACTTTCCAAGGAAGAGGTTTTATCAAAATTAAATACACTTTATCAAGATATGAAAGCATTAAATGAAAAAACAGTGGATTGGAAAGCCGCAAGCTATTCTGAATTAATTGACCATATCGTGAATAAACATCACCGTTATTTAAATGAGGAGCTTCCTCAGCTTAGTCCTTATGTAACTAAGGTTCTAAGAGTACATGGAGGAAATCATCCACATCTTGCAAGAGTGCATTCACTATTTAATCAATTAAAGGTTGAGCTTGAACAGCATACAATCAAAGAGGAAGCAGAGTCATTCCCTCTCATTGTGAAATTTGAAAATGAAGCAACTCCCGAAAATCATGAATTAGTGAAAAAACATGTCGCAGAATTAGAAGACGATCATGACGAGGCTGGAAGTATTATTAAAGAAATACGTGACATCACAAATGACTTCCAACCACCGATTGGAGCATGTGGAACATACCGCTTAGTCTACCAACGACTTGAAGCACTTGAAGCAGACCTATTCCAGCACATTCATTTAGAAAATAACATACTATTCCCAAGAGCAGCAGCCGGGAACTAAATAGGAAAAACGAGCTAATGTTATGTCAGCTCGTTTTTTTATGTCAATCTTTCATCAAGATCCCCTGAATTTATATTCATTTTTATATATCGTTTGTTTTCTTTTTTCTTTATTGCGGAAAGTTTCGGCTTCCCAATAAAAACCTGTCCCAAGAATATAATACAAATAACCAATCCAATCATGAACATGGCTTTTCCTAGCTCTTGCTGTTCTGAAACAAGGTAGTTATTACAAAGTCGTGCTGGTGATGCCAAATAAAGCCAACTCATGACAAAGAGCATCGAAATTACATTTGCCCAAATAAAAGCTTTACTAATTGGCCCAAGCAGTTCCCAGCTATAATATAGTAATACTCCCGCAAGGAATGGTAAACTTGTATACTTTACAATTTCCATGAAGGGTTCATTTAATGCAGCATCGATCGCTCGTGGTAAACTCCAGTACGTTAAAATAAATAATGTGATTAATATCCCCGCGATCCCATTTTCATTGAAATACAGGAAAAAGGTTCGCCATTTCTTTGGAAACCCTTTAGCCAGAAAATAACCACTGCACACTAATATAGGAATTTGAACAAGCATGGTAGCAACCATACTTGCTTCTAACATTAACCTAACATACGGGACTGAAACAACTAGAAGTAAAAGTAGTCCAATCAATAAATAACGGTAACGGTACATATTTTCACCTCTAATCTAAAATAGAAAAGAATCTAGATATTCCACAACAGTTTGTGGTTGTTGGTAATCAAATATATTTGTTAATTTTCCTTCAGGGTTGACCACATAAAATGCAGAATTATGCTCATATCCCCCATATTCATTTGGTATAACAATTACTTCAAGAGTATCTAACACATCCTGTAATTCCTGCTCATCTTGAATGGTTGCCATTTTCCACCGATCCCCGTCTGCTCCAAAGTGATCTGAATATGACTTTAAAACTGTAGGAGTATCGTGGTCCGGATCAAAACTTATACTAACAAGGACGACTTTTTTTCCAAGCACGTCCTCAGGGATATTCTCATAGATTTCAGCAAAATTTCTTTCCAAAACTGGACATACATCGCCACAGGATGTATACATGAAGGTGAAAAGTGTATATTTTCCCTCTAGTTCTTGTAAATGAAAATTATTCGAATTAGAATCGATTAATGTAGCTGAAGGGAGCTTTGGCTGCTCCCTTTCTAAATCTAGAATTCTCGCCTTCTCTGCCGTAAAAGCCCGAAGTCCATCTGTACCTATCCATAGCAATGAAAGTCCCGCTACAAGTGCAAATAGAATTCCAATAATTTTACGCCACATGTTGATTAGGTCCTATTTTTTCCTGAAACTTATAATCAATTGATCTTGAAAAGCTCCAAAAACGATATACAAATGTCATCACAGCAAGGACGATAAAGATACCAAAGATTACTCCCATGCGGTCGTATGGTATCCACTCTGGGAAGTGCTCTGCCCATCTTCTTGGAGCACCAACTTTACCAGAGAATAGAAACGATCCACATAATCCGATGAAGAACATAATGTACACCCAAAAACTAATCGGATCAAGTGCTGATTCTTTCTCTTTTCCATTCACTTTAATCAGGTAATACATAAATCCAAATAACATCGCAGTCGCACCTAATCCCATGTACATATGGAAATGTCCTGGAACCCATTTGGTATTATGCATCACATGGTTAACGACGATTGTTGCATCAATAATCGCTGGTACGACCCCAATGACCCACCCAAACATAGATAGAAACATAAAGGACGAAGCAATGTCCCACTTAATACCTGAACGATATACAATCATAAGTGCTCCATAAGCCGTGATAACTAGTACAGGTAGTCCATTTGCAT
This sequence comes from Bacillus sp. JJ1566, assembly GCF_036962685.1. Lineage (NCBI taxonomy): Bacteria > Bacillati > Bacillota > Bacilli > Caryophanales > Bacillaceae > Bacillus > Bacillus sp. JJ1566. The sequence continues at coordinate 17,623 of NZ_JBALOP010000032.1, forward strand.
ATGAAAGGACTTGACCTACAATGATCATCCACTTTGGTAATGCAAAGTCCATTAATAAGTGGTGAGTATAGATCGTAATCGTAAATAATGTTGAAAAGTTCCATGCAATTAAAAATGGGCGATTTGCTTTCCATGGACGATTTGTATAGGCTGCTAAAATCTCATAAACCGCAATAACACCCATGTAAATAATAGAGTTTGCAAAGATATGACCAAACGCATATGTTAGATTTTTTGCTAGCATTGGATCTATAGCAATGGTTGGAATAAACAGATTTATCAGGTTCATCATTAATACAGTTGCTCCCGCAATTAATGCGGTAGTATTCACAATCGAAACCATTGTACTAGCGACGACAGCTGCTGGAGGACCATAGCCTTTTTCCTTTCCAAATACAATTGACCAGCCTAACCCTCCGCCTAAGCTTCCATATTGTTTAATAATCGCTCTAGCAACATCTAAATTTAGCAATAAAAATCCGACTCCGAGTATAAGCATACCGCTTAAATAAAGCGCTGCTCCTGCTACAGCCCATCCACCAGCTGAGATAGTTGGCAGCGGATAAAGAAAAGTCCAAGCTCCCGCAAAGTCAAATACAAAGATACCCACCAACACCATTACAACCCCAATGATGAAGGTGATGAAATTGGTGATCAGAATCGTTTTGCTTAATTGAACATATTTGCTTAAGAAATACCACATGACGGCAGCTGCAGCTAACGCAGCGGCACCAATCATGCCAGTACCATGGACAGTCATAATCTCATAAAAGAATCCAGGGTCTACCTCAATCATTTTTCCTTGAGCCACAAGCATCAAGACCCCAAATACCATCATTGATAAAATGATGAGACTACCTGTTAATAGATACATAGTAATTGTTTTGTTTCGGAAGGTTTTTGTCCCTCCAACTGAAATATTAGTAGACATTTTTAACCCCTCCTTAATTTGTTACGATAATTTCACCAATCATGAGATGGTGAGCAAGTCCACAGTATTCCATACATAAAATTTGATATGTGCCAGGCTCTGAGAATGTATAGTAAACAGTGTTTGTATAATCTGGCATTGCCTGAGTTTGTGCTAATAAATTCATATCTTTGTCATAAATACCAAAGCCATGGTTAACATCTGAACTTGTGATATCGAATTCGATTGGTTCCCCAACTTTGAATTCAGTTTGGCTCATATTCCAGCCAAATTGAACAGCTTCTACATCAACAATGATTGGATTTTCTTCTTGTCCATATACTGGTCTTTCAAATGGAAGATCTTGAAGTGTAAAATACGTTGCTGTTCCAAATACAACGAGCAGAACAATGAAGTAAATGGTTCTAAAGCGGTACCATTTTTTCTGGATTGGTTCATAATCTGTTCGTTTATTCGTTTTTAATACGACGGTAATAAAAATAACTGTAATTAAGGTCATTAAAATAATGGAAAGATACCAAGCTGCGGTTTGGTACAAAAGGACCCCCTCCTAATTCTCTATTCAGCACGATTGTCACATATCGCCTAAACATAAATCTGTTAAGTTTGTCACATTTTTGGTGCAAAACGGAAAAAGACACATACTTGTCAAGAATGCGTCTTTTTTGTTTTTTATTTAATTAAGTAGGTTGACGCGAGCATTAGGAAGGAAATGAAGATAGTTGTAAGCACCCACAGCCAGGCTAGTTCCATATGCCCACTGTCGATAGCGACATAAATTGCGGTTGGCAATGTTTGTGTTTTGCCAGGTATATTTCCGGCAAACATAAGGGTTGCACCAAATTCACCAAGCGCTCGGGTAAAACTTAAGATAAACCCCGTCACGATTGCTTTGATTGATAATGGAATGGAAACGAAAAGAAAGATCCGAAATTCATCCGCCCCATCTGTCCTAGCAGCATCCTCAATATCTGGATTCACGGATTGAAAGCCTGTTTTTACAGATTGATACATAAGTGGAAATGCCACAACGGTTGAAGCAATCACCGCAGCCCACCAAGTGAACATAATGGGTTGGCCAGTTAATTTCTCAATAAATGTGCCAACAAAACTATTTCTTCCAAATATCACAATTAATAAAAAGCCTACCACCGATGGGGGGAGGACAAGTGGAAGCATTAATAATGTCTCAAGAATAAGTTTTCCTTTAAATTGCCTATGTGCCATCCATTTACCCGTGACTAAACCAAGCAACAAAACAATACAGCCCGCAGTAATAGCAATGGTTATTGATAGTTTAATAGGTGACCAAAATAGCTGTTCCATAATTTAGACCTCAATTGTTATAAATTGTTCATAATTGGAAAATCCTTATTTTACAAAGTCTCACGAAGTATTTTTACAAGAAGTGTGATTTATTATACACCTCGAGTATAACTAACATTATATGATTTTCTTAATAGTAAGTGTTCAAAAAGGAGGATGAAGAGGACCGAGAATTTCAAGGCGGTGCAGCTTTGAGTACCGGAGCGTATGCAGTTAATACGTGAGGAACGGAGAAGCAAGCCAACGCAGAAATTCGATGTGTCATATTCACCGCACTTTTTGAACTTCCTCTTAACCAAGTATAGCATTCCTGCTTAGGAAGGTGGTACCTATGAGTCAATTAACATTACAAAAATCATTAATTTCAAATGAATTAACAGAGCTTTTGAAATCAGCTAATCACGTCATCCAAATGAAGAAAGGAACCTATTTATTTCGGGAAGGTATGAAGGCATCGGAGCTCTATCTCATTCTATCTGGGCGTGTAAGGGTTAGCAAAGGAACGTCCGATGGCAGTGAATTGTCACTTCGGGTTTGCAGCCAAATGGAAATCGTTGGAGAGTTGACGTTATTCACCGATCAGCCGAAGTATTTATTTGATTGTCTAATTTTAGAAGATAGCAAAATTGCTGTGATTCAAAAGGACGAATTAGAGCGAAAACTTTTTGAAAACACAAATCTTGCATTTGAATTTATGAAATGGATGAGTGACCATTTCCGAAAAACACAAACGAAATTTAGAGATCTTGTTTTATTGGGTAAAAAAGGGGCTTTGTATTCAACCTTAGTTCGAATGACCAATAGTTTTGGTGTTCAAACCGATAATGGAATCTTAATAGATTTACACTTAACAAATCAGGAGCTTGCTAATTTTTGTGCAACTACAAGAGAAAGTGTAAACCGGATGCTGCATGAATTACGTGCATTAAAAGTAATTTCCGTAACAAGAGGCTATATTACGATTCACGACTTAGCATATATTAAAAAGGAAATACAATGTGAGGAATGCCCAGCAAAGTATTGTAGTATTGAGTGAAGAACACACATAACAAAGACCCATGGCGCGCCCATGGGTCTTTCAATTGTCTAGCTCCAGGCGCCATCGGCTCGAGGTCACAAGCCAATCGCTTCTGAAGGCAAGAAGCGCCTTCTGTCAGCGCTTGTCTTGCGCTTGTCACCGATAAGCGGGCGCCTTGCACTTTTCTAGTTATTGTAGAGTTTTTTCTTTTTTACGAAGGGCTTCTGGGATATATACACAGAATGGTTCACTCTCCATGTAATCTCCTGTCATCGCAAATGCACGAGAACGTGATCCACCACATACATGTCGGAATTCACACACTCCACATTTCCCTTTATATTTGTCGGGATTACGCAAATCTTTAAAGATTGGGGATTCACGGTAAATTTCTGCTAATGGAGTCTCACGAACATTCCCTGCTTTAACAGGTAGCAACCCACTTGGATACACATCACCAATATGAGAAATAAAGATAAACCCATTACCATCATTTACACCTTGAGGTGCCCTGCCTAGTCCATCAATTTGACCCGTCTTTCCCTTCATAAGTGCATCTTCGTAGCGAATTTGTTTTTCAGTATCCTTTGTTTCGCGTAGTTTTGATTGGATGACAACACGACGATAATGCTGTGCTGCTGTAGTTTTAATATCAAATTTAACACGTTTACTTAAATCGTATAACCAACGGAAAACCTTTTCATGTTCAACTGGAGAAATCATGTCTGTTTCCTTACCGCGTCCTGTAGGTACAAGGAAAAAGACGCTCCATAATACACAATCAAGGTCCTCAACCAATTTTGCCATTTCATCTAAGGCATGAATATTATATCTTGAAATAACCGTGTTGATTTGTACGGGAATTTCAAGCTCATGTAAATATTTGATGGCCCTCATCGTCAAATCAAATGAACCTTTTGTTCCCCGGAAATGGTCATGAATTTCTGCGGTTGGCCCATCTAAACTAAAAGCCCATCTAGCCAAGCCAACTTCTTTAGCCTTTTGAATCGCTTCCTTTGTAACATTTGGTGTTGCACTTGGTGTCATTGAAACACGCACACCTTTTTTTATGGCATAATCAGCTATATCATACACGTCGGGACGCATTAATGGGTCCCCTCCAGTAAACACGAGCATCGGATTATTCATCTCATATATTTGATCGATTAGCTTTTTCCCCTCTTCAAACGAAAGTTCTCGAGGGTCTCTCGTATATTGTGCTTCTGCACGGCAATGTAAACATTTTAATTGGCAAGCTCTTGTAAGCTCCCAAATTACAATAAATGGGTCTTTGTTATAGTCTCTTTCAAACATGAGGCAAACCTCCTTTGATAATGTCCACATTTTAACACTATAAATAAGTGAACTATGTGAGGTACATCACAGATTATGGAGGTGTTTGAAATTGTTCACAAATTAGGAACAGTGCAGGAGCCTTGAAGATGAACTTCTACTAACAACTGCCACGTCCTGTGACAAACATAGACGTCAGCACATCCCTGAAAAGGCAATGCATTTTCTTCGTGCGATGTTTATGCTTTCGAAGCTTTCCTTGTCCTGTGCAAGTCCGACAAAGCAAAATAAAAGCCTGCGAGAAGGATGTCTTTTATCATTCTTGACGGATTGGCTAGACCAGAAAGAGGCTAGGCTGCTTGCGCTAGACATTAAAACTATATGAAAAGTGAATGGAAGAAATATTTTTTGAAGTAGTTTAAATGTAATTGAGGGTTAACACTACAGCTACCAGTAGGTTGGGAGCCCCCAGGAGGAAAAATAAATAGGAATATCGGATTCTTTTTTTGCGGTCTTGGTTCGTTTCCGTGTAGTAATTCGCTCTTGCCCGATCTCCACTTATAAAGGAATCAGATACAATCCCTGCAAGCAAGAAACAAATAATCCCAATTGTCCCAGAAATAACTGAATATGTTTCAAATTGTCGAGTAGACAAACCAATGATTAATAGAATTCCAGAGGTTAATAAACCTAAAATCAGGCCTACTCTCAAACACGATCCCTCCTTTTCATTATTTCTAGTATTCTTATTTTATCGTACTTTTCAGAAAATTATGAGTGTATAGAGTGGATTTTTCAACAAAAGCCAATGATTGATATAAGGAACAAAGACTAAGAACGCCACATCATGTGGCCTCAAATTGGCTTTTGTTGTATTTTTTCATATTCGGATTTGTTATTAATGTTTTCAAATTCCAAGCCTTGTAGCTGAAGGTCTTGATTTGTTACGAATTTGACGTGACAAGAGTCTAACAATTGGCTCATTTTAAAGTGTTGCTCCTTAAGCAACTGTTCTATTTTCTTAGCAACTCTTGAATGGTAAACAGCGATTAAGGGCTGTTGTCTATCATTGATAACTGGAACGACAGCGTCAATCCTTTGGTCATTTGTAAATGTAATCAGCTGCGTAACAAGCTCATTTGTTACGAAAGGCGTGTCACAAGGTAGGACTATATACCAATCTGACACTTCTTTTTTCATCACAGTAAGCATGCCTGCAAGTGGTCCATTCCCTTTAAATTCAGGTAAATCCTGAATAATTTCCAATGATGTTTGGTTACGAAATTTCTCTTTTAATGCGGGATGGCTTACGAGTAGAAGCTTGTCTACATTTCCTTCCAATGCGTCGATTGCATATTGATAAAAGAATTTATCATGAAGTTTGGCAAACGCTTTTGGGCTTCCAAATCTTTTTGATTCTCCGCCAGCCAAAAGTATACCTACGATTTTTGATTTATTCATTATGAAACTTCCAACTTCCTTTTGCTTTTTCTTCATAGTAGCACGATTGGAACTGTCTTCCAAACGAAACTTATGCATCCATAAAAAAGGTGCAGGCAAAGCCGTAATTTGACTTTGCCCACACCTTAAGAAATCCGAATCTGTGTATGATTTATTTTTTTCCAATTGCAACGCGCCAAAGGTCTGGACCTTGTTCAAGGTATTCCCAAGTGAATTCTTCACCGCGTTCCATCATGAATTGGTATTGAAGAGGTCGTGGATCATGGTCATTTGTTAGCTCCATGATTTCACCTGGTTGTAAACTATCAAACGTTCTAAAAATTGTTGGGTGTTTATCCCTCGGTGCGTAATCTGGTGCATTTACCTTTGCTGCAAATACCATATTAACATTCCTCCTTTTATTTTATGGCTCCATTGTATCGAGTCTTTTAAATAATTGTAGTGAAACTTATCACTGTGTACGTATGTTTTTTATCATATATCTAGAAAAACATGCGATAATTAGAATAAAATTTATGAGCCCACGTAAGCATCTTGTCATTCCTCATGATTGTGGAGTTAAAAGAAAAAACGGGGTGAAAAGATGAAAGAATTAGTAGGTACATGTAAGGAATGTGAAAAAGAAATTTATTGTTTAGATGGTTTTATTAATGGTGTTGTTTTAGATGATAAAAAAGGCATACTTTGCTTTGATTGTGCTGAAGAAAAGCAAGCTGACTAACTTTATTCAACCCCTGGCTTTTCGAGCAAACTCGAATCGGGCGCAAATACGCCAAGGCGCATTTGATACTAGGAGAAAATCTCCTAGCTTTTTTTGTGTCTATTTTTTGAACATTAATTTTGTTTCTCACTGTCTATGATGTAAATCACAGTTAAAAAAAAGTGGATTGCTACACTTAAGATGGAAAAACAACAGATATTGTTAATTTAAATAAGGAGTGAGAAAGATGGGGTTACCAACCATTCGTGAACAATTGAAAGGAGTTCCCTTGTTTCGGGAATTAACCCAAGAAGAACTCGATCCCATTGTTGAAATTTCACAGTCACGATTATATAAACAAAAAATGTATATCTTTATGCAAGACGATCCACTTGATCGTGTTTTTTTCATTCAATCTGGAAAAGTAAAAATATATAAATCTGATATGCACGGGAAGGAACAGATTGTTTCTGTACTCGAGGCTGGTGAAATGTTTCCGCATGCTGGATTTTTTAGAAAAGGGGGCTATCCTGCACATGCCTAAGTAATCGAGGATTCGAATATTATTTTCACTCCCATTGATCGATTTGAAGAGATTTTACTGAAAAACCCTGAGCTTTGCATCAAAATTTTTAAGGTTTTAGGTGAAAAAATCATCGACCTTCAAAAGCGACTGGAGGAACAAATTCTTTTAAATACGCAAGAACAAATTATTATGCTTTTACTTCGTTTATGTAGAAGCAATGGAGAAAAACTTGGCAATCGCTTTAAGCTAACAACTCAATTCACAAATCGTGAGCTTGCCAACATGATTGGTACAACACGTGAGTCGGTAAGCCGCACGATTTCCGTATTAAAAAAGAAACAAATTGTAGATCTTACTCCTGATGGTTATTACCTACTGGATCATATGAAGCTCCATGATGAGATTTTCTAGGCCCACAGGAAGTGGCGTTCTAGTCTTTGATCTTACTTATTTTTTAGGATTTGTGATTCACATCACATCGTTTCTCATTGAAAATGATTATCATTAGGTTATAACCGTTATATAAGGGGGAAATCAAAAATGAGTCAATTAGAAGCAAAAGTTGTGGAAGTAGATGTCAGGGAAGATCTTAAAAATAAAATTGAGCCTTTTCAAAAGATTATGGAGGCGGTTAAGCCTTTACAGGATGGAGATACCTTTATTTTACACGCACCGTTTAAACCAACTCCTTTATTTCCAATTTTGAAAGCAAAAGGTTTTTCAAATGAAGCGGAGCAAATTGATAAAAAACATTGGAAGGTTACCTTTACTAAAGGAGTGACCAATAAATGAAAATAGATAATCGAGGTCTTGAGCCTCCTACCCCAATGATGAGGACATTGAAAGCTCTCGAAAAATTAAACAAAGGCGACACATTAACTATAATCAATGATCGGCGACCAATGTTCTTGTATGAACAGCTAGATGAACTAGGCTACAAACATATAACCGAACCACATCCTGATGGCGGCTTTCAAATCGAGATTACGAAATAAGGAGCTGCTTGCTAATGATGCCTCAATTATCAAATGAAACAGATATAAGGCTACCACTCTCCTTTATTATTTTTAGTGTTATTGCCTTAGTCGCATCCCAAGTAATCCTGTTATTCAATGGACACATGGTGATTGATGGAAATTTTCGGACCTTTCCCCTCCTATCGTCTGCCCATTTACTGATACTTGGATGGGCCTTAATGGTTGCGATGGGAGCCATGTACCAGCTTGTGCCGGTAGCCTTTTTAACTCCGATTTGGAGTGAAAAATTTGGATTTTTGCAATTTTGGGTAACAGCAATAGGTTTTGGTGGTTTTGGAATCACGCTTTCCTTCTCACCTACTTTGTCAATTTTCTCAGGTTCTCTTGCTGTTATTGGGATTTTGCTGTTTCTCGTTCAAATGTTTATGACGATGAAAAAGCAAGCGAAGAAGAATATTCTAACCCTATTTGTTGGAAGTGCTCTCATTTGCTTACTACTTACAATCACGCTTGGAATTCTGTTGATCGTCAATCTAGGAGCTGGGATAGCGAATTTAAATCACCTTGCTGTTTTGAAAAGTCATATTTTACTTGGAGTTGCAGGATGGTTTACATTCTTAATTTTCGGTTTTTCCTATAAAATGGTCCCAATGTTTTCGTTAGCACATGGCTTTTCAATGAAGCTAGCAAGATGGGTCTATATTGTGTATGGAGTTGGCCTTATTGTAACCATTTGCAGCTTCATAACCGAGCAAATCCTATTCTTACAGGCAGCTATGAGCTTACTGTTCGCCGGTTTCGCTCTTTTTTCATATCATATTTCAACGATCATCAAGGTGAGATTAAAGAAAAAGCTTGATAAACCATTTATATTCTCATTAATTGCGATTGGTTTTGGGTTAGTGATTCACTTTTTTGGAATGGTTCTTTCATTCCTGCCAAGGCATTACGAAATTTATGGTGTCCTCATTTTTCTTTATATTTTATTGTGGATCGCTGGCAGCATTCTTGGCTATTTATATAAAATTATTCCTTTTCTTTGGTGGACACATAGATACAGCAAGCTTATTGGAAAAAGTGATGTCCCGACATTAAAGCAAATGATTGATGCAAAAATAGCAATTCCTATTTTTGCAGGCTTTGTTGCGGGTTGCTTAATCGTTGTTTTATCTATAGCGACTGGACAATTGCTCATCTTTTCAATTGGCCAAAGCTTAGTTGTCGCTTCAACTGTGTTTTTTAGCTATAGCATTATGAAGGTATTATTTAAGTAAAGGGGAGAAAAATGATGGAGTTAAAAGAGAAAATCCTTGATCAATTAAAACAAGTGATTGACCCTGAATTAAATATTAATGTTGTCGATTTAGGACTCATATATGAAATTGATATAAAAGAGAATAATAATGTGTATATTGAAATGACGTTAACAACACCTGGTTGCCCACTTCATGATAGTATTACAAGCGGTGTGAAGCACGCGGTTGCTTATCTTGAAGAGGTTAATGATGTCGAGGTCTTAATGGTTTGGCATCCTGCTTGGTCGCCTGACCGAATGTCAGAAGCTGCAATGAAACAACTGCGTGGTTAGTAAGTCTCCTTATTTCACTTTCTTGGTTGGTTTCGTTATAATTTAAAATAAGCTATTTCTCGAAAGGAGAGTTATCAAATGGATGAAGCTTTAAAAGAAAATATGATGGGTGCACTTGAACAGGTTGTTGACCCTGAGCTAGGGATTGATATTGTCAACTTAGGACTTGTTTATGATGTGGATATGAATGATGCAGGTGTTGCTCAAGTTTCAATGACATTAACATCTATGGGCTGCCCACTTGCTGGAACAATTGCAATGGATGTGAAACGCGTTCTAACAGAATTACCTGAAGTTAAGGACGTAGATGTTAACATCGTTTGGAATCCACCTTGGAACAAAGATATGATGAGCCGTTACGCAAAAATAGCATTAGGTATAAGATAAGGCGAATATGAAAGAACGTGTCGATTAAACTCCGACACGTTCTTCTTTTTATAGATACTTTTTAAACCATTCGACTGATGCAAGCAGACCTTCTCTTGTTACTTTATGATCCGCACGAGTGTCTGCAATAAAGGATAGATTCTCCTTTTTCCCATTATAGAGTGGTTTCACTTCTTGATAAAATTCATATGTGTATTTAAATGGTACCATCTTATCTTTTTCACCATGCCAGAAAAACAATGGTCTACCGTTTAATTTTTCCGGTTGTATGCTTAAATCATATTTCCTTAATTCTGCATATTTCTCTTCCAATTCAGCTTCTGAAAAAGGAAGTTCAATGTCATGTTGCTGCAATTCCTCAATTTGTCCACGGCAGAATTCCTCATAATATGGACTACCCATTAGGCTCACAGCAGTTTTTATCCACGGGTATTGAGTTAATGCCCCAAGCGTCACAATTCCTCCCATTGAAGTTCCCGCTACACCAATTCTTGACTCATCTACTAATCCATTTCCGACTAGTTCATCCTTGATACTTTGAAGTTCTTTTATTTCATTGATAACAATATCCCAAAATTTAAAATTCATTTCAAGCTCTTCAAGACTCTTGTCTCTTTCACCATGAAAGTCCGCTTCAGGTAAAACAACCCGAAATCCTTCCTCTGCATAAAGATATGCGTAGTGTAAATTATGCTCTTTCGCACTACCAAATCCGTGAACGAATAAGATTAAGGGAGCTTTTTCATCTTTTAACTGATCTTTTACAATATGTAATGCCGGGATGTCTACAAATTTCTTTTTTTCAACAATAACCATTCTTTTTTGTGCTCCTTTGAAAAACTTTAGATAATCTCTAGTGTAACATTAATTGGTAGATTACTTAAAAAGTTTGGCTTTTCAATTGACGATTTTTTTATTATCTGTTTAAGTAAAAGAAAGAGAGCAGAGGAGATTGATATGACTAAACAACATTTAATTGCACTTGATTTAGATGGTACTTTACTTAAAGACGATAAAACCATATCAAAAAGAACAAAAAAGACAATCGAAAAGGCAAAAAGGGCCGGCCATAAGGTCATGATTGCAACAGGAAGACCTTACCGTTCTAGCTCAATGTACTATCAAGAGCTCGGTCTTACAACGCCAATTGTTAATTTCAATGGAGCTTTTGTCCATCACCCTCTTGATCAAAGTTGGGGTGTCTATCACGACACACTTGATTTAAAAACAGCAAAAGAAATTGTTGAGGTTGCCGACAACTTCCGTGTAAAAAATATTTTAGCAGAAGTGATTGATGACGTGTATTTTCATTATCACGATGAAACGATGTTAGATATTTTCGGCATGGGGAAACCGAATATTGAAACAGGTGATTTACGAAAAATTTTAAAACATAACCCAACTTCACTTCTGATTCATCCCGATGAAGAAATTGCTGATTCAATTCGAAAATATCTTTCTGAAATGCATGCTGAAGTAGTCGATCACCGAAAATGGGCTGCACCTTGGCATGTCATTGAAATTGTTAAATCAGGATTAAATAAAGCGGTTGGCATACAAAAGGTTGCCGATTATTTTCAAATCCCAAAAGACAGAATTATTGCCTTTGGTGATGAAGATAATGATTTAGAAATGATTGAATATGCTGGACATGGGATTGCGATGGGCAATGGGATTGATGAGTTAAAAAATATTGCAAACCATGTGACCATGACAAATGAAGAGGACGGTATCGCCCTTTATTTAGAGGATGTACTAAAATTAAATAATAATGAATGATGAACCGGACTGCAATCCGGTTCTTTTTTTGAGGGTTGTACTTGAATTATTCACATTTTTTGAGTAATTGTGACCTAACTTTTGTTAATTGTTACTTAGTTCTTTGTTTTTGTGCCCTAACTTCGATTAATTGTTCCCTATCATAAAATAGTCAGAAATAATTACCTTTTATATTCCTCTCCCAAACTTCAAACAATAAGACTGGTGCTATAGAATGCACTTCTTTTAAAGCTGTTAAAGGGGGAATTTACGGATGGGTAGTAATAAATCAAAACGATTTGTTCAACAAGGTGCAGATGCAGTTCAACAACATGCTCAGCGCTTTCCTTACCGTTCAACTCTAGCTGAAGCAGAAGCACAGAAAAAGCAGAATGTCGAAAATCCATCACTTGGAGGAATATAAAATGGGAAACCCTTTATTCCAGAAGGCTCGTGAAACGGTTGAGGTTGCGAAATTAGCAAGCGCGGGTCAAAGTGATACATCCTTACAGGATGCGATTTCGGTAGCAAAAAATGCACTTTCTTCTGCTTATGCTAACTCTACAACAGCCGAAAAAGAACAACTCCGCGAATTACAAACTGAATTAGACCAACTCCAATAAGGGCTAATTCAAAAAAATGGGGTCAGACGTTACTGTCTGACCCTTCCCCATTATTGGAACTGTTGAAGTTTTGCGTGATATAGGTTGATGATTGAACCATCCTTTGCACTTCTTTCATATAAGTGAAGAATTAACGCTCCATTTGTAGGGAGTTTATCCTTTGGAATCGAAGTTTTGATTTCAAATGGTGCCCATGCTGGTGCACCTTCAGATGCCATTTGAACAGTTTCAGGAATCACATAGTCATGTCCATCCTCCACTGCATAAAAGAATGTTGCTTCAAATACTCGGACTTCCCCAGTCACTGTATATTCTCCATTTTCACCAAGTACTTGAACATTGCGAAATGCAGTATTTTCTTCCTGAGGAATTGTAAAACTTTCTGCCGCCTGTAACGCATTGGTTTCGATTTTTAGTCCATTTACTTCTGATGCTGTAAGGAAAATATTTGCTTTATATTCTCCAGGAGCAAGCCTTTTTCCATCGTTAGTTGTATAATCCCATGGTTCTTCCCAAACTTTTTCCTCACCTGGTTTTAGCTCCATCTCTTCAATAGATTGGATAAACATTTTATCGATAGAATAGCGGTAAACTTCCTTTCCATCTGTATCTGTCACAACAATTTCATATTTTTGACCACCTGGAATCGTCACTTTTACCGAATTGTCGCTCGTGTTTTTTAGTGAAATAGTAAAGGTTGCTTCGTTTTCTCCAGTTTGAATGGATAGGTTTGTTTGAAGTTTTTCAACCACGTTCACATCACCTCCAGGTTCTTCGCTCTCTTGTTCTGGTGGTGTTTCTGATTCTACTTTCTCACCGCCTCCTGTATTCACTGGAAGAGCATCTTCAGTTGTAGTAGTGCCACATCCTGACAAGATAAATAAACTCATTACAAATACTAATGCTACTAGAAGCCATTTTCTCATGTTTGTCACCCCTTTATCTAATTTGTCGAAGGTTCCTTAAAAAAAGTTACTACTCTTTACGAAATAATCCATAAACGCCAACTGTTTGGACAATATTTGTAAAGGCATGTGGATCAACTTCCTTTATAATTCGCTCCAAGTCATATAATTCATATCTTGTTAAAACAATCATCAGCATATCCTTTGGTTCGCTCGAAAACGCTCCTTTTGCTGGAATCACCGTTATTCCTCTTACTAACCTAGAGTGAATCGCCTTTTTCAACTCGTCTGATTTCTTTGTCACAATCATCGCTGAAACCTTTACATGACTTGTATGGACCGAATCAATTACCTTTGTCAAAACATATAGAGCAACAAGTGTATATAAGGCTTTTTCCCATCCAAATAAAAAACCTGCCGTAAGAATAATAAGTCCATTTAATGTAAAAATATAGGTTCCAATTGGTTTATCCTTTGACCTTGATAATACGAGTGCGATAATATCCAGTCCACCTGTTGAGGCACCCCACTTCAACGTTAAGCCGATTCCAATTGCTTGAATAACGGCACCAAATACAGCATTCAGTAAAATATCATCCGAAATTCGTTCAAGAGGTATTAACGTTAAAAATAAAGAGGTTAAAGCAACAGATACAAAGCTATAAAGCGTAAAGGCTTTCCCTACCTTTTTCCACCCTAAAATCGCAACAGGTATGTTTAATAATAGTAAAATTACACCTGTTGAAATATGTAAAGGCGTGTAATCACCTAGAATTCTAAATAAAAGCTGTGAAACACCTGTAAATCCTGATGAATAAACATCTGCTGGAATTAAAAATAGATTTAAGGCAGCCGCATTTAACAATGCACCAAGCGCCACAATTACTACTTTTTTCACTTCTCTATAAGCCATTCAATAGTCCTCCTGGAACAACATTCTTCAAATTAGTGTTCATACAAAATTTTCCCACATTTGTTGTAATTTTATCCAATACTCGCTACACTTACAGTAGGCATGTTTGTTAGTTTTATTCATCAAGGCCCTGCTGAATAAAACTAAAGCCTCCGGCGGATGCCACGATTTTTCAAAGGAAACTTTTCGAGCTTGCTCGAAAAAAATCGGGCGCAAATACGCCAAGGCGCATTTGATTTACAAACCTGACCATGAAAAAAGAAGGTGAGACTTTTGACCGTTAGAATTCTTACTGATAGCGGTAGTGACCTACCACTTCAATTTTTTGAAGAAAACAATGTAACCTTATTCTCCTTAGGAGTTCATCTAGATGGGCAAGATTATGAGGATATTGCGACGATTGAGCCTAAAAAAGTATTTGAAGCGATGCGAAGCGGGAGTGCGCCAAAAACATCTCAAGTTCCCCCACACCGTTTTAAAGAGGTTTTTACTGAGATAGCAAAAGAAAAGCAATCAGCTGTGTACATTGCCTTTTCATCTCAATTATCAGGAACCTACCAAACAGCAGTCATGATGAGTGAAGAAGTAAAAGAAGAATACCCAGACCTTGATTTAACGATTATTGACACAAAATGTGCATCACTTGGACAAGGTCTTGTTGTGAAAGCAGCTGCTGAATCAGCTGCAAAAGGTGCTTCAAAAGAAGATGTCGTAAATCTTGCAAACTTTTATAGCACTCATATGGAACATCTTTTTACCGTAGATGATCTTGAATATTTGGCTCGCGGGGGACGAATTAGTAAAGCTTCTGCTTTTGTCGGAGGACTATTAAACATTAAGCCCCTTTTAAATGTAGAAGATGGAAAGCTAATCCCTCTTGAAAAAATTCGTGGAAAAAAGAAAGTGTTTAAACGAATTGTTGAGCTTATGGAAGAGCGTGGAACAGATTTATCAAAACAAACAATTGGTATTAGCCACGGCGATGTGGAAAATGAAGCAAATGAATTAAAGAAGTTATTTGAAGAAAAATTAGGGTGCAAATCATTTTATACTAATGTGATTGGCGCAGCAATTGGTTCACATGCGGGGCCAGGAACGATTGCGATTTTCTTTTTAAACGAACTGCCGAACAGCTAAGTTTACATAGTTTGAAAAACGACTGGATATCCTAAATTCGAATGGATTGAAGGGAGTGTTCAAGTATGCCAAGAACAAGTGATAATGATAAAAAAGCGCAGGATAATAATGCATTACGCCAGGAAAAAAATATGATGAGAGAAAAAAATCGTCAGGCAGGGAAACATCAATATTCAAAGAAAACAGATCATTTATAAAACGAAACGCATCGGTTGATTAGACCGATGCGTTTCGTTTTATTACTCTTTTTTGAAATAGGTCCAGCCGTCCTCTTGGTATACTTTTCCTTCTTTCATCAACTTACCAAGTGCCCGTTTAAAGGCTGCTTTACTCATATCAAATCTAGCTGAAATATCGTCTGGAGAGCTTTTATCCCAATAAGGCATTGCTCCTCCACGATTTTCTATATACTGGTAAATTTTAGAAGCGTCGTCCCCCATAATTTCATGGCCTCGACCAAGGAGGGATACATTTACGGAACCATCTTCCTTCACGTCAATAATCCGACCTTGAACCTTTTCTCCAACCCTTGGCTCTCTTGTTCGTTGACTCTCGTGAATAAAGCCTAGAAACCCTTCTTCGGAAATCATAAAGGAGCCGACCATTAATAGTCGATAAATGGTTCCTGTTATATTTTTATTAAAATCTTTTCTTGTTGCTGGTTTTGAGATTGAACGGATGACATCTTCAGTTGCAAGTTTTCCAAAGAGTCTGCGGTTTTTGTCTGTTCGTAGAGTTACATACAATTTGTCACCTGGCTCGGGCCAGAGGTCCCAAACTTCATGCAAATCGTCCTTTGAGACAAGAATATCTTTATTTATCCCAATATCTACAAAAGCCCCTAGCTCATGTTTGATTTCGACTACTTCTGCCCAATCATAGGAACCGACCTGAACAGTCGGTATCTTCATAGAAGCAGCTAGTCTCCCTTGGTGGTCTTGAAAAAGAAAAACAGTTACGTCTTCATCAGGGTCAAAACCATCTATAATTTCATTTGTATGTAGCAAAACATCTTCTTCGCCGTTTGTTAAAAAGTAGCCAAACGGGGCATCTCTATCTACACGTAATGTGACAACCGTACCTGGTTCTAAAACATTCATTTATTAAAGCCCTCTTTCTTATTTCTTTCTTTATCATTACATAGTATAGACGTTTAGGACCACAATTTACTAGTATAGTTTTGGAAAAAGTTGTCCAAATTGCTAACATTGTCTATAATTTAAGGCAAATATACTTTTTTTGGAGGTTGACAATGGCAAAAGAAAGCTCATTCGATATTGTCTCAAAGGTGGATTTGCCTGAAGTAACAAATGCAATTAGCATTGCTAAAAAAGAAATTCAAAACCGATATGATTTCAAAGGTAGTAAAAGTGACGTTACACTTGATAAGGAAGAACTTGTTTTAATATCTGATGATGAGTACAAGCTTGAGCAATTAAAGGATGTTCTCATTAGTAAAATGATTAAGCGTGGAGTTGCAACACGTAATATTGATTACGGGAAAATTGAAAATGCTTCTGGTGGTACGGTTCGTCAACGTGCGAAACTCATCCAAGGCATTGATAAGGAAAATGCGAAGAAAATTAATACGATTATTAAAAATAGCGGTCTTAAGGTTAAGAGCCAGGTTCAGGATGACCAAGTTCGTGTGACAGGTAAAAGCAGAGATGAACTACAACAAATTATCAATGCCATTCGTGAAGCAGATTTACCGATTGATGTACAATTTATTAATTATCGCTAAAAAAGAATGCAGCGGTCGATGATCCCCGCTGCATTTTTCTATTCAAAAATATAGTTTAGCACTTCTAATGCTTGGTCAACCGTTTCAACAGTTACATTTGCTTTATTTGATAATTCCTTTAGCGGATGAATAAGTGAGGTTGGTCTTACAATAATCGTAGGCTTATTCATCGTAATCGCTGCACTCGCATCCATTGCCGTATTCCATTGCTTGTATTTCTCACCGAATAATGCGATCACAACATCAGACTTTTGCATTAATACCTGTGTTCTGAAATTATTGATGTCTGATGCCGCATCATCTTTATAAGAATTACCAGGTTGTTCACCTAAAATTTGTTCTCCAATATTATCGGACTTATCATGGTTAGTTTGCGGACCAACAAATGTTAACGGAAGATTTTTTGATTTTGCCTTGTCTTTAATCTCCTCCCGCCAATTGTCATGAATTTGTCCAGCTAGATATACTGTTAGTTCCATGTTTTCTCCTCCAATTGCCTTTTCTATTATCGTATCATAGAACGATACTTATTTTACAAATTTATACATAATGATTTCATCTTCATAATGTGTATCGCTGAATTTAACAAACTTGACTTTTCGGCCTTCCTCTTGGAAACCAAACTTTTTATATAGGTGGATTGCCCTTTTATTATGGGAGAATACTTCTAGACATACTTTTTCGAGATTAGGCTCTTTCTGTGCCCACTCGAGAAGATATTCCATTAGTTTGCTTCCAATTCCCTGATTACAGTAAGCTTCTTGAATACTTATCCCAAAATACCCTAAGTGAGACAGTCGCTTTCTTTTAGAGGTTTTAAAGTTTAAATTTCCAACAATTTTTCCGGCAATTTCGGCAACTATGATTAAATTCCCCGGATTAAAATGATCCTCAATCCATTTTTCCTCTTCCTCAACAGTGGTTGTAAATTCCTCTGGTGAAGTAAGCAAGTATGTAGACTCATTTAGAACGATTTTGGTGTGCTCGATTAGCTGTAAAGCATCCTCTTTTCTTGTAGTTCTTATCCTTATTTTCATATTTGCCTCCTACTTTATTTTATTGTCTATTATCTATTTCTTTATATTGAGTAGATTTCCTTTTTATTGATGCCTTTTGAATGATTTCTATGATTCACAAATGTGATTAGTGCTTATAGAAGGTGACAATATCGAGGAAGCATATAAATCTTTGATATGATTGGACTTTTGGTGGATTCTGGAAAAAGTAACCACATAAACATCT
>NZ_JBALOP010000032.1:36298-76844 GCF_036962685.1 Bacillus sp. JJ1566
ATGACATAAACTTCTTTTATGATGGACTTTTGGTGGAATGTGGAAAAAGATACAACATAAACATCTTTTATGTTTGCACTTTTGGTGGAATGTGGAAAAAGGCAAATATAATGTAATAAACGCCTTAGCACATTTGCACAACGATAAATTTTAGAAAATACCCCAAACAAAACAAAAAGGAGGACTTCCTTTAGGCATTTTGATATTTTATAAATACTTAATATTTTACAAATAGGGTATATTCAAACCTCTTTTATTAAAAAGTAAGTAACGTACATTACTACATAAAAGAGGTGTTTGGATTGTCTAATAATCAAGGCAAGAATATTCTTCCGCCACAGCATCAAAATCACCAGCCCGGAACTGAGGCTGAAATGGTGCCAAGACCTGTTTCAGAAGATCATTCCTACCAAGGCAGTAGCAAATTAAAAAATAAGGTTGCGATAATTACTGGTGGAGATAGTGGAATTGGTAAGGCAGTTGCGATTCATTATGCAAAAGAAGGCGCAAATGTTGTCATCGTTTATTTGGAAGAGCATGAGGATGCTAAGGAAACAAAGCGTCAGATTGAAGAAGAAGGACAAAAATGCTTGCTTCTATCAGGCGATATTGGAAATGAAGAGTTCTGTACAGAGATTGTGAAGAAAACGATCGATACGTTTGGCCAACTAGATATATTAGTCAATAATGCAGCCGAACAGCATCCACAAAAAAGTATCTCGAACATCACAACTGAGCAGCTAGAAAAAACATTCCGAACCAATATTTTTGCTTACTTTTTTCTAACGAAGGCCGCTCTACCCCACTTAAAACAGGGAAGTTCCATCATCAATACAGCATCTGTTACAGCCTATAAAGGTAATGAGCAGCTCGTTGATTATTCAGCGACAAAAGGAGCCGTTGTTTCGTTCACAAGGTCACTTTCCTTGCAATTGATTGGGAAAGGAATTCGGGTAAATGGAGTGGCTCCAGGGCCGATTTGGACACCACTTATTCCATCAACCTTTACTAGTGACCAAGTAGCGAAATTTGGCTCTACAACACCTATGAAACGACCGGGACAACCTGAGGAAGTTGCACCAAGCTATGTTTTCCTAGCAAGCGATGACGCCTCGTATATGTCTGGCCAGATTCTTCACGTCAACGGTGGAGAAATCGTTAATGGATAAAAATAAAGCATCATCCTTTACACTGGATGATGCTTCACCTTTATTCAGGTTTCTTATTCCCGTATCTTTTTTTATTTAGATAAATAAATCCTATCATGAGCACTGGTACAATAAATACGGCAAAGAATAAAGTATAATTAATTTTTGTCGTGTCTCGAACTACAAATACTTCCGAAATATCACGATTTACAACCATATGAAATTCATCATCGGTTGAACGTACAAGGTCCTCCGTAATGAGGCCGGTTAATTCCTTATCTTCCCCAACTTGGTCAGTGGTTAAGGTAAAACTCTGTGTTTTCGTTGTATTGTTAATCGCAACAAAAGCTGTTTCCCCTTCATACTCTCGTTTAAAAACAAGCATTCCTGCATCATTTTTAACCAGTTCAATCGTTCCTTTTGTTAATGCTGGTACACCTGATCTTATCTTAGCGAGCAATGTAATATAATCAACTAGCTCTTTGTCTGTTCGAAAATCCATTAAACCGAGGTTGTCCGGTGACTCACTGCCATTTAAAGCAATTTCTGTTCCATAGAAAACGACAGGAATACCAGGTGTTGTATACAAATACGTCAACGCTGACTTAAGGCGTGGTGCTGGATGTTCGTTAGCCTCTGTAGCCAAATGGGTGAATCGGACCGTATTCGTGTTATCGAAGAAATTGATTAAAGAATTCGGATTTTCAAGTCCTCGCGCTTGTTCCCATGTTTTTTCGACATCTTTAAAGGTTTGGTCTGGGACACTAAAGCTAGTAATTCCTTCATAAGGGATCGGGTTAAAAACAGAATCGAGTCCTGCTGCTTCAAGTTCATCAAGATTATCCACTACTGTAGGTTGTCCAATCAAGAGAAAATCTGCTTTTTCAGACTTCAATTCGCTTTTTAATGTGGAGATAAAATTAGTTGAAACCCCATCAATAAGCTCAAGTTTATATCCATCTATATCTGTCTCTTGAACCCACGATTTTGCGGTTTCAATAAATCCATCATTTAAAGTACCATCATTAGAATTGACTCCGAGGTCAAGGATAATTTTTATACCCCTTTCATGTGCCTCTTTTACCAGTTGTTTTAAATCTTCAGTAGTGCCATAGTGTTTATTGATTGTATTTCTGTCTTTTACTACATACGGATAAAAAGTATCCGTTTCATTTTCAAATATTGGAGATAATAAAATCGATGTAAATCCCATATCCTTCACGTAATCAAGCCGACTAATAATTCCTTGTAAGTCGCCCCCATGATAGGAAGTAGGATTCGAAAGGTCCACTGCAAAATCATTTGAACTGTCAGCATTATTAAAACGATCAACCACTATGTAATAAATGCTTTCTTCCTCTATTGTTACATTGTCAGCAGCAAATGCAGGAATAGCTGACAACAGTAGCAACGGAATCAGCAAAGCCACCATATATAACTTTTTCTTCATCTCGTAACTCCTATCCTCTTAGTACTATTAATACTTTAAAGTAACCTTATCCCTTCTCAAAAGTCAAATATAACAAGTGTTTGTTCATATTTTATACATATTTATCTCGCTTACAAATTTTTCAATTTTTCTTTACGTTGTCTATTTTTTCTTTCCACATTCTGTGATAAACTAATATAGTTTTTCATTAAGGATTTAGAGGAGTTGACAGCTTGGATTCTTCTGTACATACAAAAAAATTAACATTGTTTGCGTTAACATGGCCAATCTTTATTGAATTGCTGTTACATATGTTAATGGGAAATGCAGATACCTTAATGCTGAGTATGTATTCCGATAATTCAGTTGCAGCAGTCGGGGTCTCTAACCAAATCTTATCATTAATTATTGTCATGTTTGGATTCATTGCGACTGGTACGGCCGTTTTAGTAGCCCAGCATTTTGGTGCTAATAACGAAAAAAGTGCGGCTGAGGTAGCAGTCGTATCTATTTTTGCAAACCTTGTGTTTAGTCTTATTCTAAGTCTTGTTGTTTTTATTTGGAGTAAAAAGCTTCTACTTTTAATGGATTTGCCGGCTGAACTATTAGACGAAGCGGATAGCTACCTTAGAATCGTAGGTTTATTCTCCTTTCTTCAGGCACTAATCATGACAATTGGGGCGGTTATCCGAAGCTATGGCTTTACTCGTAACACGATGTACGTCACAATCGGTATGAATATCCTAAATATCATCGGGAATTATATTTTTATATTCGGTCCATTTGGTTTGCCAGTTCTTGGTGTTGAAGGAGTTGCGATATCAACTTCTTTTAGTAGATTAGTAGGCCTAGTAATTATCACCTATCTTCTAATAAAACGAGTAGATCATGGTCTTCCATTTAAAAAGTTTTTCCGTTTACCAAAGGAGCATCTTCAAAATCTACTTAAAATTGGGATACCATCTGCAGGTGAACAGCTTTCTTACAGCTCCTCCCAAATGATGATCACATATTTTGTTACAATCATGGGAACACAGGCACTTACGACAAAGGTTTATACGCAAAATTTAATGATGTTCATATTCCTATTTAGTATGGCAATCAGTCAGGGAACACAGATTTTAGTTGGGCAAAAGATTGGAGCTCGAGAAATTAATGATGCATATAAAAGGGCTATAAAAAGCTTACAACTTGCCATTTTCATTTCAGCAGCAATGGCAATTGTTTTTTCATTCTTTAAGGTACCACTCTTATCTATTTTTACAGATAATCAAGACATCATAACAACAGGTGGTGTCCTTATCCTTTTAACCATCATTCTTGAACCAGGGCGTGCCTTTAACCTTGTTCTGATAAATGCATTAAGAGCGGCCGGTGATGTTAAATTGCCGGTTTACATGGGAATCCTATCGATGTGGGGGATTTGTGTGCCAATTGCGTATGTACTGGGCATTCACTTTGAACTTGGTTTAGTTGGAGTTTGGATTTCTTTTATTGTGGATGAATGGGTTCGAGGCATCGTCATGTTGTGGAGATGGCGTTCTCGTGCATGGGAGAAAAAATCATTTGTTTCACCCGTTGAAAATACAAACGTGACAGCCTGAAAAAGTTCAGGCTGTTTTTATATTTCATCTAAAACCTTACGAAAAAGTCCCAGTTATAATTTTCCCATCTTTTGTCTAAAAAGAAACTAACATTACTTTTTAAAATGACATCAATGGATGGAGGATTTACTTTGGATCTACAACAACGTCTTGGCAGCATAACTGAACAAAAACGCTCTTTTATTAAAGGAACGACAGAATGTATAAATGATCAATGGATCTTCTTTGAAGCTGAAACAGATGAAGCATCCATGCTAGAAGAAATGATAGGTAAAGAAGTTGAAGTTTTCACTCTTAATAAATGGGAAAAAGGCATTTTTGTGGAAGATGGCTTAATCCAATTGAATGGATATTTTTATAAGCTCGATAATGGAGATTGCCTCCGTTTTCGAAAAAAATTAACCTTGGCATATAGAGAATGGCTGGAGAGTTTTTCTGAGGATCAATTTCTACGCTTTACATCTACTTTAAATAAGCTTTCATTTTCATTATACGATTGTTTACATTGTCATAATCAATTAATGTACCAAGAAGAAAATGGAGAAAATGAAGGTGTCAATTTTATCATGTTTGATAATACGGAAATACTTTTATCGGTTCACCATCATTTTTCACGTGGAAAACTAAAGAAGGACCGATTTGAATTTACATTAGCAAATGGAAAGAGAACCATTCTTACAACCTTATGTAAGTAAGAAAGGTGCAAGGCGCCCTGATATAGGAACATCGACTAACTACCTCCACGTCCTGTGGCAAACGTGATGTCAGCACTTCCTCGAAAATGCTATGCATATTTTCGTGCGAGGATCATACTGTCGAAGCTTTCCTTGTCCTGTGCAAGTCAAGCATATGAAAAACGCTGACAGAAGGTGCATTTTACCTTTCGAAGTAATTGGCTTAGACCAGAGAGCCGATGGAGCCTGGAACTAGATATTATAAGTAGGGGCGGTTCACCGTGAACCGCCTCCTTTTACGTTTATAATGCTTTAAGTTTCGCCAATCCTTTTTCAAACTCTTCACTTTTCATAGGTCGATCAATATAGAATCCTTGGGCATAATGGCATTGAAGTTCCTTTAGTAATGCAATCTGCTCATCAGTTTCAACACCCTCAGCAACAACCTTCACGGAAAGCCCATGCCCCATCGTAATGATTGCTTTTACAATCGCGATATCAGTGGTATTAACCTTAAGATTATTGATAAAGGTTCTGTCGATTTTTAAAGTATTGATAGGCAAATCCTTTAAATAACTTAATGATGAATATCCTGTTCCAAAATCATCAATGGATACCTTAACACCCAGTTTTTGCAACTCCTTCATGACAATGACACTATGAGTAATATTTCTCAGCATCACGCCTTCGGTAAGCTCAAGTGTTAAATATTGCGGTGGAAGTCCTGTTTCTACTAAAACCTCCTTCACCACATCAATAAAGCTAATTTGTTGGAATTGGTTCGCAGATACATTAACGGAAATTGTTAAATAATCATAGCCCATATCATGCCATTTTTTATTTTCCTGACAAGCCTTTTTCAAGACCCACCTACCAATCTCATGAATGAGACCTGTTTCCTCTGCCAACGGTATAAATTCCCCAGGTGATACGAGCCCAAGCTTTGGGTGCTCCCAACGTATTAAGGCTTCACTGCCGTACACATCACCAGATGCTAAATCAATCAGCGGTTGAAAGCATAAATGAAATTCTTTCTTTTCAAGTGCTCTTCGTAAATAGCCTTCAAACTCCAATTTATATAATACTTGCTGGTTCATTTCCGTTGAGTAAAACTTCATTTTGTTGCCGCCTTGCTGTTTTGCAAGATTCATAGCTGTATCGGCATGTTTAAATAATAATTCAGTCGTAATCCCATCGTTTGGATAAAAACTAACTCCTACACTAGCAGTTAAAAAGAATTCACGAGCTTCATACATAATAGGTTTAGCCAGTTCATGCAAGAGTGTCTGTCCAAGGTCGGCGATTTTCTCAACTTCAACATCCTCGGTAATTAGAATTGTAAATTTATCGCCACTAAATCTTGCTAGGAAACTCTTTAATGGAGGCAATCCTTGAATTCGTTTTGCAAGTTCCTTAAGAATAATATCCCCTGCATAATGTCCAACCGTATCATTAATCATTTTAAATCGGTCAAGATCGATAAATAACACAGCTAATTTACTGCGCTTCTTTATCTTTGAAAACCTCTTAACATAACTCTCAACATGATTTGTAAAATGCAATCGATTCGGCAAACCCGTTTCTGCATCAAAATAGGCTAAGCAAGCAACTTTTTCCTCGGCTTTTTTTTCATAAAAAGCTTCTATCTTTTTATATTTTTCGGTCGTAAGTTGGTGTTGCTCTATTAATTCAATGATATCTTTCAACTGTTTATATATAAAGCTATAGGTTCTCAATACGAGATTCACCACTCTTTTTTCACTCATGAAGTATGTATCTATTCTTAAAGATAGCATAATTTTATGTCGAAAAACACAGAAAAAAGAGAAAAAGCTACCTTGATTGGTAGCTTTTTCACAAAACTGTTAGAATCTCCATATACCTAATGGAAGTTTCGCACCTAGGGCAATAGTTAAAACTAAAACAACAACAAATAACACCCAAAAAACACCATTTGGCTTTCCCTTACTAGAACGTGCTAAAATCATTTCCATGAATCCGATTGTTAAAATGCCCAAAATTGCTTTTCCTATGTATTCACCGTCAATTACTACTCCACCAAATAAAAGTAGTAAACCTGTAGCTAAAATGAATAAATAAAATAAACGTAAGGTCATTTTAACAATTTTTTGAGACTTTTCTTTTCCTGCCTTATTTAGGATTGTTGCTGCTATAACAAATAGAATAATAGCAACTACCCAAGAAGTAATATGTGCATGAGTATTCACTGACATGTACTACTCCTCCTTTTCCTTTTTCTTCATGGATTATCATAGCATGTTTATTTGTAATTATAAAACGTTCTATCTACCCTTTTTCACTGTCTACATAGTAATTATGTCATTTTTGTGACGTGAAGGGTCTTTTACTAATCCTCAATTTTATTTTGCAGTGTTCCTAGCCCATCGATTGTAATTTCAATTATGTCCCCTGCTTTCAAGAAGCGTGGCGGATTAAAGCCTTTTCCTACTCCCGCTGGTGTACCTGTTGCGATAATATCACCTGGTTCCAATGTCATACCTTGTGAAATGACCGAAATAATTTTTTCAATTGGAAATATAAACTGGCTGGTGTTACCTGCCTGTCGCACTTCCCCGTTAACTTTTGTTGTTACGGATAATTGACTTGGATTTGGAATCAATGATTTATGAACAAGCATTGGTCCCATGGGACAAGTAGTATCTAGGCTTTTTCCAAGGAAATATTGCTTATGCCTCGATTGAATATCGCGAGCTGTAATATCGTTAACAATCGTATACCCAAAAACATGATCCAATGCTTCACTTTCCTGAATCCCACGACCTTCTTTCCCGATTACAACTGCCAATTCACCTTCGTAATCCAGCTGCTCAGTTATATTTTTATGATTCAAGACCAGTTCATCAGGACCCACAACTGTTGTTGGTGCCTTTGTGAACATCATGACATGCTCGGGTATATCCTTTGCGCTTCCCATTTCAATTGCATGTTCCGCATAATTTTTACCAACACAAAAAATATTTTTACTTGGTTTTGGAATCGGTGCCTTTAAAGTAATATCCTGAATAGGAAATATTCCATCTGCATCTGGATGCTTAAAAGCCCACTCATTAATATGACGTACCCTCCCTAAAAACTTCTCACCTTGCGAAATTGCTTCAATCATTGTTTCTGGAACGATGGAGGACCCATCCATTTGCATTTCTAAAGCTTTTAGATCGAATACTTGATCAAGCTTATCGTTAACCATCCCGATAAATTTTTTCCCCTTCTTTTCAGCAGTTACAAACCTCATGATCATCACCTCTTATTTAATTAATTCTATCTTCATTACCGTTTTTCCTCCCTCGACAATTTGTAGAACTTTGTATTATTTTGTAATATTTTAAGAGGTTTTAGCGAACTTGTTTTATTCTCTGTAAAGGCAGGTATAATAATAGTACAAGCCCTGTATATACTACTTTAGCACAATGATTCATAGAGAATATGTACTTAAAAAAATGGAGAAATGAAAATGTTCATGTTGAAAATTGCAATTGAATTAAAGCGCCGTAAAATGACAGCTTTAGCAGATCGGTACGGCTTTACTGCTTGGGAGACAGTAAAGTGTAGTCAAGAATTAGATCAATTACTGAATATTTATCAAAAAACCAAACAGAAAAAATTAAAAATGGTGAACTAAAAAAGACTATTCGCATTATTCGCGAATAGCCTTTTTTCTTATATCCACTTTTTGTGCATAGGTTAATGTTCTCCATATCCATTCGAATGGACCGAATCTAAATTTTTTCAGCCATAAATAGCTTAATCCGATTTGGACAATGAAAATAACAATCGTCAGTATGAATCCTGTATATAGCTCCACTTTTCCATATAAACCAAGACCATAGCCGTAAAACAGGAGTGTGCAAACGATTGATTGGAATAAATAATTGCTTAATGAAAGGCGGCCCACAAACGCAAGCGGTGAGAGCAGTTTCTTCCAAATTGGCAGTCTCATTAACAGAACAACTGATGTTGCATATAATACAGCAGTTCCCGGGCCCCCTATCGTATCCTGTAAATAATCGGTCGCTGCATTCTTAGCCGTATAATAAGGGAGCAATTTCATCGGAACCCCAATCACTAGCGAAATCAGCCAAAGGATTTTTACTTTCTTTATATCCTCATCACGGCCTTCAAACCACTTTTTCTTAGCAATAAAAGCTCCTAGAAGAAACATCGGAAGCAGTGTAATGACTAATGCAAAGATGCTTACCACATTATTTACATAGTACCAATCTTGGATTCTTTGAATGGTAATTTCCCAGAATCCACCTGCAGCGTAAATTTCTGCGGATTTGTGAGCAAGCTGTTCATTATACATGACGGCACTTAACTCTGGATCAAACATGACAGCTAGAAACATCATACCGCCAAGAAATAAGTTGGGAACAAAGACAAGCACCAATGCCCAAATTAGCAACGTGATTGGCTTTGCCTTATGAAATAAAAGTAAAATGGCCCCGACAACAGCATACGTAATTAATATATCTCCATGCCACACAAAAAACGCATGTAAACATCCAATTAGTAAAAGTACAAATAATCTTCTTGTGATCAATGGATAAAATGAATACCCCTTTGCTATTGCCCTTTCCTTAAACAAGATCATACCAAATCCGAAAAGAAACGAAAATAGGGTATAAAAGCTTGCTTGTGCAAAAATATCGACGGTACTTTGTATCCACTGGTTGAGTTCCCCACTCCACCAGTCTTGAGGATTTAAATACAAAACTGGTGCAAAAAACGAAGGCATATTAACGAAAAAAATACCGAATATCGCTAGTCCTCTTATAACATCGATGGAATGAATCCTCTCCGCACCCATCACAGGACTTAAGTGTTTATTACTCATTCGTACAACTCCTTAACCATTTTCCTATTTTTGATTATAAAAGAAATATATTGCAAACACTAGGATATCTATAATTTCGCAAGTACAGCTGTGGATAAATCACACCTTCTGGGCATTCTTCATAGAATAAAAAAACGTTCTAATTCGTACTGATTGATATCTCCGTGAAATTCGTTAAATTGTTTGTAAAAGGGTGTTTTTGTATGCCAGCAATTGTAGGAGCTGTAAAAGTAAATAGTGTTGGAAATAGCAGTGTTATGAACATCGGTGATGTCTTTCAAATTTCCCCTACCAGTACAGCAAAAACGTTTGCCGGTGCAGGCTCATTTAATACAGGGGATGGCCTTTCAGTTTATAATAATCAAAGTGTCACAAACACTTACGATACAGATAAAATTGACAGTGTCATTATTGGGAATGCTTAAGGAGGGATACGAACATGAACTTTTATATCAATCAAAGTATATGTATTCAGACCTTACGAGTGGGCAGCGTTAGTAACTCATCTGTTTTGCAAATTGGTAGTGCAGGTCTAATCAAGCCATCTGCACATCTTCATAATACAGGCGGATTTACTGAACCAGCCCCCCAAATTGGAAAACAAACATCAACAGTTGATACACATGCTGTTCCATTAGTCTCACCTTCTCGATCATAGGCATTCACCCATACGAAAGCTGTTGCATAATGTAAACCATCAATGTTTATGGAAAGGGTGAATGCTTTTGTACTCATATCCTTATGACTTCAGCGCTTATGTTCGGAGCCTCCATTACTGTATTGAACAGCAAAGCTTGCGAATCTCACAATTAGAAAAAACCCTCGAAAATATTGAAAAAGAACTTAAGGAAATCAAGGACAAACCAACAACCCATATTGGTAAGATTGAATATAAATTTGATCAACTTAAGGTTGAGACATTGGAAGGTACATTAAACATTGGATTAAACCCTACGAACGGTGAACAGATTGAAGATTTTGCAGTTTCACAAAGTAAGATGAATATACCTGATGTCAGACATACCCATAAAGACTTCATAAAGGGAATTCAGGATGAAATAGATGCATACTTAAGCAATGAGTGTTCCGTTTATGTTAAAAATAGGTTAACTGAAGAGAGGTCTTCACTTCCAGTAGAGCATGTCGATTTTATTGTGGAGGATATTCGAAAGCAAATCCACGAACGAATCATTTTTTATCTAGAACAAAAGCAAGCTGAACTTCAAGATCCTGCGCGGATACATGAAGTATATGAGGCAACTGTTGACAGAATAAAAATGGATATTCAAGACTCAATAAAAGCCTATCTAAATAATCTTCCAGAAAACATGAAAGAAGGGTAAGATACGTGAACTTTACCGTTGTAAATAAGGAAATCCATGTAGGTCATGTTGATATAGTTGGTGTATCCACATCATCTGTGTTTATTATTGGTGATGCAAAGACAATTTCAATGGCGTCCGCCTTTGATACACCAGCTGAATCACTAATTATCGGGCCATTTGTCCCATTGGCGCCGCAAGGGTGATGAAGGATGCAAAGGATTTCGGTTGTTGATTTTATTAAGGTCAATTCATTATCTTTTAGTAGCATTTTAGAAATCGGTGATTCAAAAAAAATTACCCCCGTTTCCCAGGCACTTGCGGTACAAAGAGAGGTTCCTGTTTTTTTTACAAATGAAGGAGATTTTTCGAAATACCCCATTTTTTCTAGGGAACTGCCAAAAGTGAAAATCACGGAAACGGTAAATATGAATATATTTAATCAAAACCCCATTATTAAAGTGGATTCCGTAAGAGTGAATGGGGTCTCTTCAGCGGCAGTTATGCAAATTGGTTCAACAGAAACAATCCACGCCGAATCAAAAGTAAAACATATCCGAATGCTGCTAGATGAGAAATAGAAACGCAATCGGTAACGTAATACCTAGTTTTCTCATAAAGTATAAATATAAAAAGAACTTTTAAAGGATGAACTAGTATGCCATCTATAGTTGGACCCATTAAAATAAACAGTGTTGGTGGTGGAGTCGTGAATTTCGGTGACTCCTTCTATGTGTCACCAAAGGATTCGGCTAAAACCTATTCTGGGTCGGGCTCATTTAATACAGGTGATTTTATCTGTACAAATAATGGCCTGAACGCAACTAATACGAATGACGAAGATTTTGCGGATCAATTAATCAAAAAGAATGCATAAAAAAAGGCCATTGTTTGGCCTTTTTCTATGTTCCTATAAGGTTTCTAATCTAACAAGAGTTCCTCTACCTGAAGGTTCAGCTGCTTCAACGATTAAGCGTTTAGGCAATCTAGCCCTTAATTCCTGAACATGGCTAATCACGCCTACCGCTAATTGTTTTGAATGTAATTTTTCCAGAGCTGACACAACCGTATCTAATAGGTCAGCATCCAATGTCCCGAATCCTTCGTCTAAGAAGAAGAATTGCAACGGATATTCTCCCCTTAGCTGGATTTGTGCTGACAGTGATAGAGCCAACGCTAATGATGTTAAGAAAGTCTCTCCACCGGAAAGTGTGGTAACAGGACGTCTAACCCCACCATTTGCATCATCCCTCATAATAAATCCGCCCTGTGAATCCACTTCAACCGCATAACGCTGTCTTGTTAGAATTCCAAGTCGCTCTGTTGCATCACGACTAACTTGAACAAGCTGTTCCTCTGCAATAAACTCTACAAAGCTATTTCCTTTAAAAACGGATTGAAGCTTGTTATATTGCTCTACTAATTTTTCAAGCTCATTTCGTCGTTTTTCAAGTTCGTTAAATCGCTCATGTTTTTCTAATAGTACTTGAAGTGCTTTAATAGCCGCTCCCTTCGCTTCAACCGCTTGATTAAGCATCTCCTTCATTTCCGTGCGAACCCTTTGGATTTCATCCCATTTTTCTTGTGATAGTTTTTCATCATTCAATAAATCATTTACTTTTTGCAACTCAGTTTGGATTTGCTTGAAGCGATCCCAATAACGCTCTATTTGTGAACCGAGTTCCTCTTGCTCATGTTTTGATAGAATTGATTCCCTCACATCGGAAATTTGTAAAAAGCTTGTTGTTTTAAGAACTTCAGTCCATTTTGTCGTTGCTTTTTCATTTCGCTCTTTCCCATCCTGTAATCCGCTAAATGCAGCATGTGTTTCGTTTTCTAATTTTTGACACTCAGCTTGAATCTTTTGCCAAGCCTCATAGGATGTTAATTCTGTTTGCTCAAGCTGTTTCACCATTTGTTCAGTTTCAATCATTAACTGATCAATATTATGGTTCCCTATTTCTTTTGCAAGTTTTTCACGAGCCTCAGATAAGGCTTCGAGTTTACCTTTTAATGTGGAGCTAATTTCAGCAATTTGGCGGTCAAGCCCATTGCTTTCATTTTGATACTTTTGCTTCTCTTGTTCCTTTTGTTCAAGCATGAGTGTGCTATTTTCAATTTCAACAGATAAACTTTGTGCCGATTTGTCATTCTTTGAAATGTCCTCAAGCTTTGCTTCGATTGTTTCAAATTCAAGCTGTGGAAAGGATTGCTTCCAGTTCAAGTACTGTTCCTTTGTTTTTTTCTGTAAGTTTAAGACACGAGCCTGAAGCTCATTAAAGGATTTTATATTAAATTCCTTTGTCTGTTCAAGCTGGTTAACTTCTTTTAATGATGCACGAATATCTTGAATGGCTTTTCTTCCTGTTTCTTGAAGCTTTAATAAATCCTGTTGCAATGATTTTTGTTCAACAATAAGGGCTTGAAGCATACCGAATACATCTTCAAACTCCTCATCACTAACAAGTCTTTTTGCTTGAACAGGTGCATTCATTTCTCCTGGATACTCCCCGATAAGTCCTCCAGAAATTTGCTCAAGCTTGAGTTTAAGCGTTGAAAATTCTTGTTTCATATTTCTTGCGATTGTTATATCGTTTGACAGTTTTTCGATTTGTGCATCCATTTCATCTCCATGGTCCTCATGGATGGATAGAGGGTTTGGATGATGTTGCGAACCACATACCGGACACGGCTCTCCAGACTGAAGCTGGTCAGCAAGCTGGATGGCAAGATTCTTTTTTCTATTATCCTCTAATTCTTTCTTAAGTCTAGAAAGTTTAATTTCAGCTAAACCAATAAGCTTCTCACTGTCTCTTTCACGTTCACAGACTGTTTCATATGTGGATGCATTTTTTAAGAAGATAGCCTCCACTCTTTGTTTAGCCTGGTCAAGTTCAACATTTTGTGAGTAAAGCATTTGATCTAATTGTTCGAGCTGCCCACGGCTTTTTTCTAACTCTGTTTTTTGCTCGTTTAGACTTGTATTTGAAAACATGATTGTCTGCTTTTCTTGACTGGCTTTTTGAAGTTCATTACGTACTTCTACTGAAACAGTTAAACTCGAAAGCTTGACTCTTCGTTCCTTTTGCTTCTCTGTATCTTCGGTAATTGATGCTGTAATTGCTTCAATTTGTTCCTGTTTTTCACGGACTTGTGATTGTAAATTGTTCAGCTTTTGCTTAAGCTCATTTGCTTCACCTTCAAGAACAATAGCTTTTTCCTGAACTAATTTAGCATCGGTCAGCTGTTGTTTTTTTGTTAAGTAAAATGGTAGCTTCTCCGTTTTTTCCTGACGTGCCTTGTGATACTCATTAGCCTTTGCTTCATTTTCTTGTTTTTTGTTTGTTAATTGATTTTGTAAGGTTTGATGAAGAATAGTTGCTTTTTCTAATGCCTCTTTTGCAGTCTCATATTCCTCTAAATACGGAAGGATGAGAGCAGCTGTTTCCGCATTCTTCACTTTTTTCTCAAGTTGAAGGATATGTGGTTTCTCATATTCGATTTTAACCAATTTTTGAGAAAGCTCACCCTTTTCCAGCTGCCATTGCCAAATACTTTTACTTTTTTCAAAATCAGCATCAATCTTATTGACTTCATTTTGGCGTTTTTCTAGAAGAATTTCTGCGTTTTTTAACTCTTGCTCCGCACTATTAATCGCCTCTGTTGATGCATCTCCAAGACCCGCTTGTTCAGCTGCTACTTCGTTTAACTCATTTTTTGCTATGGTTAGCTTATTCTTTAATTTTTTATTAAACTTGTCACCATATTGTTCAAGGTTAAAGAGGCGCTGAAGCATTTGTCTACGGTCAACACCCTTAAGTGATAAAAACTCAGCGAACTTTCCTTGTGGTAATACGACCGCTCTTGTAAAGTCGTCAATAGTTAAACCTAGTAAATCCTGCACACATTGATTAACCTCACCAATTTTATCAGCAAGAACAACTGATTCCTCATCGACTTCAATGATTCGGCTTACAGAGGATTTTACCTTTAAGTCATCCTGCCGTTTAAAGCTACGCTCAATCAGATAACGCTTTGTTCCTTTGGCGTTTTCTAGCTCAAACGTAAAAGAAACATGGAGAAGGTTTTCAGCATGATTCAGAATTCCATGCGTATTATTGGATGCACGCTCGACTTTCCCGTAAAGAGCAAGTGTCATTGCATCGAGAATCGAGGATTTCCCACTACCTGTCGGTCCAAAAATCCCAAAAACTCCACCTTCACAAAGAGAACCAAAATCAACTGTTTGTTTTTCACGGAAGCTATGAAGCCCCGCTACTGTTAATGTGATAGGTTTCACGCTTCGTCACCGTCCTCGTCTACATCATCAGTAATAAGCTCTAAAAATAATTTCGTAAGCTCTGGCTCTGGTTTCGCCCCACCTGTTTGCTTTTCATAAAAACGGACAAAAAGCTCATCTATTGGGGTATTTGTATTCACAGTTCGTTCTGCTTTTTCCTTTTCAAGTTCTTCAAAAATGGGGCGTATATGAATAAGTCCACTATGATGCTTTCGCAATCTATGAATCTCTTCGATTGAAAGAGCATTTGTCACATGGACTTCAAGGTCAATCCATGCATTCGCGTCCTTGCCTTCATCAAGCCAAGTATAGACTTGGGCAAGCCCTTCTTTTGCTTTCCATCTTACAAGTGGTTTTCCACTAGATAAAAACACCTCGGACATTTCAATCGGCTTGTTAGGTTTCGCGTCTAAAATGGTGACAGATTTCGCGTACCCCGCCTCTGAGAAGCTATAGGCTAATGGTGAACCTGAATACCTAGCCATTGTTTTTGCTCTAGATACCATTTGCGGACGGTGTAGATGACCTAATGCAACATATTGGGCGGATTCCGGTAGACTAGTAGCAGCCACTGTGTATGCACCGCCAACCTCAATTGGTCGCTCAGAGTCTGAGCTACTTCCACCCGTGACATAAATATGGCTCATTGCGATATTGATTGTTTCAGGTGTAAAAGCCTTACTCATTTCTTCAAATATTCCTTGAATGCGCTGGTCATATTTATCACGAAGCATTAACTCTTCATGCGAATCTGATAATACTTCAGCTAAACGGGACTCTGAAGGATACGGTAAAGCTGCCAGTTTAAGAGTTTCATTGGTTGTAGGTACATAAATTGTTTGGACATCCATGGTTGGCAAGCCCAGTAATTGAATGCCTTGCTGGTGTGCAAGTGGCGAGGCCGCTGACAGGCGATCTGGGTTATCATGGTTTCCTGCAATGATTGATACCGGCCTCTTGCCGCCATTTGATAAACGAGCGATACTTTCATAAAATAAGCTTTCAGCTGCAGCTGGTGGATTCACTGTATCAAATGCATCACCAGCCATTAACACCACATCTATTTTTTCTTCTTCGACGATTTTTACAAGCTCATCCAAGAATTGTGCTTGTTCTTCGAGTCTACTTCTCCCCTCAAGAGATCGACCTAAATGCCAATCCGCGGTGTGAAGAATTCTCATCTGAAAATCCCCTTTCTTAACCGAATCTAGTACTATTATTTTAACATAGCAGAAGTCTTTCGATTGATAGAGTTAGCTGGAAATTAACGAAAAAAGTACTGCCCCTAAATTTGAGCAGTACTTCCCATTTATATCTATACCTCTAACAAATGTCCACCATCGAAAAAGTATAAATATCTTTCATTTAGTGGTTTTCTCCAAATATGTTCGATTGCCTTACTGTATAATTCAAGCTGCACTCGATAACGGGCCTTTAGTTCAGGCTTTGCATCTTCAAAGCTTCTAAACTTACCAGTAATTGTGTCCGTTTTATAGTCAATCAGAACAATTCCTTTTTCATCCTCAAAGATACAGTCGATGACCCCTTGAATAAGGACATTTTCCTGTTGCTCATCAGACCAATCCGCATAGGCTTCAAACGCTGGAATGGCAACACTAAAAGGAACCTCACGTCTTACATTGTCAGAAGCTAGCATACGCTGGGCAATCCCTGATTCAAAAAATCCGAGAATACTCTCCACATCTATAACATCGGCCTGTTCCTGCGTTAAAAGCTCATTATGGACCATTCGTTGAATCTGCTCGCGAACAGACTCCACATCAATCGATTTACTTAACTCAACATGCTGCATTACCATATGCATGGCTGTTCCACGTTCGGCCGGAGTTAATGATTTTTGCTGCATGAATCTTGGTCGATCCGCACTTGCTGAACGGAATCGTGGTAGAAAAGCCACATCACTATGTTCGTCCATACTCTCTCGCTGTCTTTTTATTTCCGAAACAGACTGCTTTGAACGCTTATTTGCCGCAGATTTAAAAGGATATTCCCATGTTAATTGATGTTCGATTCGTTCAGATACATCACTACTAACCGGAATTGGTTTTCCTTCTTTAATGGCAGCCTCCATTTGTTCATGTTTGGTCTCTTCTCCAACCTCAATTTTTTGCAATTCTACAGCAGGGATTGTCCGAATCTCCCATTTTGCTGGATGATTTACAATGTCAGCTGGGAGCCCTTCAACTAACTCATCTCCCCGAAGCAACTCCGCATCTTTATGTCGAATTAATCCAGGTCCAATCCAATCTAAATACGATTTAGCACCAGCTCTTGTATGGTCAGTAATCAACCATTCTTTATTTTGAAGAGTGGCCTGCCATTTCCCCAGTTGCTTTCCTAAATCCTTTACTGTACCTACTAGGTAAAGCTTTTCCTTCGCTCTTGTTAAAGCAACGTAAAGGACACGCATTTCTTCTGAAATTAATTCAAGATGCATTTTTTTCTTAATCGCAAGCATCGGTAGGGTTGGGTAACTAATTCTGAGCGTCGGATTCACATATTTTGTTCCAAATCCAAGTTCTTTATCTAATAAATACTTTTTATTTAAGTCCATCATATTAAATTGCTTTGAAAGTCCACCTACAAATACAATTGGGAATTCAAGTCCCTTACTTTTATGAATCGTCATTAGACGGACAACATCCTCTTGTTCCCCAAGCGCTCTTGCCGTACCTAAATCATCGCCACGATCTTGCATTCGCTCGATGAACCGCAAGAAACGGAACAAACCTCTAAAGGAAGTTGCTTCATACTGCCTTGCACGGTCGTACAGTGCACGAAGGTTTGCTTGGCGCTGCTTTCCACCAGGCATCCCCCCAACAAAATCATAAAAATATGTCTCTCTGTACAGCTGCCAAATCAAATCAGATAATGATCCTGTTCTTGCTCTATTACGCCAGGTTTCTAATTTATGATAAAAGTGCGTGACCTTGGTCTGTGTTGGATCATCTGAAGATGCTTCCTTAAGAAATACCTTCAATGCCTCATAATAAGGACTGTTTTTTTCATAGTTTCGAATTTTTGCCAACTCGTCTGCTTCAAGTCCAACAATCGGCGAACGTAAAACAGATGCAAGGGGAATATCTTGGTAAGGATTATCAATCACCTTTAACAGGGACATCATAATTGCGACTTCTGTTGCATCAAAATAGCCTGTCGAAAGATCCGCATAAATAGGGATTCCTTGCTGCTTGAACTCCTCCATAATTTGGGGAGCCCATGGCATCGAACGCATCAAAATGACAATATCACGATACGTAATGCTTCTCATCCGATTTTCCTTGCGATCAAAGACTTGGAACCCTGAAGAAATCATATCCTTGATTTGCCTTGCCATCGCACGAGCTTCAAGCTGGGCTGTTTCTAGTTCCGCTTCATCAAAATAGACAATACCTTCCTCATCTTCGGAATCCTCATCATGTTCATAGCTCTCAGTTTCCTGGCCGTTTTTATCAATTAATACTAATTCTGCTGCCATTTGATTGCTTTGGGGATAATCGGCACCAAGCTTTAATTCGGCGTCATCGTCATATTCGATTTCACCAACAGCTTCCCCCATAATTTGTTTGAATAAATAATTCGTTCCATCCAAGACCTCAGCTCGGCTACGGAAGTTCTTCGATAAATCGATTCTTAACCCTGTATTATCACCTGATTGGGTAAACCGTTTATATTTACTCAAAAATAACATTGGTTCTGCTAGACGGAAGCGGTAAATGGATTGCTTCACATCCCCAACCATGAACATATTTCCAGTTGCTTCTCCGTCTTTTGTGACAAGCTTTAAAATAGATTCCTGTACCATATTTGTATCCTGGTACTCATCAACAAAAGCTTCTTCAAACTTAATCCGATATTCTAGAGCTGCTTCAGATGGTACAATCCCGTCTGTTGATGTTCCTTCCTTACGAAGAATTTCAAGACAATAATGCTCTAAATCTGAAAAGTCAACCAGCCCTTTTTCTTCTTTTACCTTCTGAAATTTCTCGCCAAATTCAATCACAAGTTGTACGAGCATTTCTATGGAAGGCTGCATTTCTTTAATATTATCTAAATAGCTTTCAGGAGGTCGACTGAACAAGTCTTCCTTTATTTTTTCAACCAGCTTTTTCGAGTCATCTCTTAGCTTAGTCACCTGGTCCTTTAAATTTTCATCATACTCATCGCCCTTAACAGGCTTCGCTCTACCAAACACAAGGCTTTGCATTTCATGGTAAAGCGCCGTCCAAGAATGGTTCTTTGCATGTAAAAGTCGGTGTATTTGTTCTAGGTCTGCTTCAATATTTTCTGCTCGAGGTGCTGGTCCTCCAGGCATTCGAATTAAATCCATCGCATGCTCTAAATTGGCTTTAGCACCTTCAAGCTGAAGCGAAATATCCGCTAATAAATATGGAATATATGGTGTTTGATCCAGTGTCTGATCATCTACTCGGTAATCCTCTACAATTTGCTTCAGCCATTCATTAGGTGTTGGATGTGCACGTGAAAATTCATAAAGTTTCCGAATCATATTTTGTAACTCAACATCAGTTCTGTCATTCGTAAATCGGTCAACTAAATCAAAGAATTTCGTGTTTTCTAGATTACTGTAATGCTCTTCAAAAAGCTCTTCCATAACCTCATCACGTAAAAGCTCCGCCTCTGTTGAATCAGCTATTCTAAATCCTGGATCAATATCAATTAAATAATAAAATTTCCGAATGACTTCCAAACAGAAAGAGTGAATGGTTGAGATGGATGCACGATTAAGCAAACTAAGCTGACGTCTAATGTGTAAGGAAGCTGGGTCTTCTTTTAATGCTTTTTCCAATGCTTCCCCGATTCGATTGCGCATTTCAGCTGCAGAAGCATTAGTAAAGGTCACAACAAGTAAACGGTCAACATCAATTGGATGTTGATCCGATAAAATTTTCCGGATAATTCGTTCAACGAGTACTGCTGTTTTACCGGACCCAGCTGCCGCTGCAACTAAAATGTCTTGACCACTTGAGACAATGGCTTTCCACTGATCATCTGTCCATTGACTTCCCTCTGGCTTTGGTATGAGATTAGTCATAATTTTTCACACCTCCATTCCGAATTTTCTCGAGGATTACGGCTTTGTTTTCATTTGGTAGAACACGATAGTTATTTTCTTCTAAGCTTTGATCAAACTGACAAACAGACTTAAATGAACAGAACGTACAAGGTGTTTTATCTTTGAGCTTATACGGCGCAATTTCAATTTCACCATTTGTAATCCGATTTCCAGTGTTTTTAAAGACACCACGCACATGATTACGAAGATATCCAAGCTCTTCTTCACTAGCAACCTGTGAATTTGAATAAAAGCTTCCATCCTTCTTAATCGCTGCAGAGACAATTTGCGAGTATCCTGTTCCAAGTGATTGATCCATTAGTCGAACGGATTCCTCATCCCCTAATAAAAGTCCCTTCATTTTAAATCTCTTAAAGATTTCCTCTTCAATTTTATCCTCAGGCAGTACCTTATTTGAATGAATTAATGGATCATGAATATGGAAATAAAGGACACCGGCTGGTTTTGCAGTCGTTCCAATCCAATCCTTAGAATGTGTAATGATTACATCTAAATAGGTTAACATTTGCAATGCAAGTCCATAATAAACCTCTGAAAGATTAAGCGCCTTTTGACTTGATTTATAATCGATCACTCGTAACAGTACACCCTTTGAGCTTTCCGCTTTATCAACGCGGTCAATTCGACCAACAAGCTCCATCGTACTACCATTATCCAAATTAAAAAGGATTGGTGGAAGTGGTCCCTTTTTTCCAAAGCCTAGTTCAATTCCTACTGGAGCAAAGCCACTTGCTTTTGCATGATCACTTAAAATCTTCGATGCACGGCTAATAATTTTTTGGAGCTTATGCATGATATAGTGGTAGCGATTTGAACTTAATAAAATTTCCTTCTGTAATCTTGGTGCTAATTCTTCAACCGCTTTTGCTGCAAGCTTATCACATTGTTCTTTTGTTAAGTCACGCCAATCAATTCCATTGACTCTTAAAGAATCAGCAATTTTCTTAAGGGCCGCATGAAATAAATCACCAATGTCTGGTGATTCCAAGCGAAATACTTTTCGCTCTTTTAGCTGCAGTCCATAGCTTGCAAAGTGAGAGAACGGACAGCCCTGGAACACTTCCATTCGCGAAACACTACCTTGAATATGGTCACCATATAGGGCTTGCGTTATTTCTTTTGAAAGCTTTTTCGGCTTGTTTTTATAAAATAAACTGCTTAATACAAGCTTACTTTTGTATTTCATTTCATCGTGGTTTGCGAAATAGTTATACACATCCCACCATAAATCCTGTATTGGATACTGCTTTTTCCACGCCTGCAATTGAGTGGCCAAAGAAGATAAGGCTACATCAGGATTGACGATATATTCTAGCTGTTCGTTTGCCGTAAGCTCTGACGGCTCATTCATATAAAATTTTTCATCTAAATTTGGAAAAATATCCTTTAGACGCTTAATAATAGGTGATGGAAGTAAGGACTTTCCTTCTTCATTTGCCAACGGATAGCTAATATACAAAGCTTCTCCTGGACTTGTTAACGCACAATAAATAAGGAAATTTTCATCTAATAATGTTTCCCTGCTTCCAGGCGCTAATTGTAGTCCAGCATCACCCAAGGCTTCACGGTCTGTTTCTGAAAACACACCTTCTTCGTTCGGGCGTGAAGGTAAGACACCATCATTCGCACCAATAATAAACGTACATTTAATGTTTGAAAATCGAGAACGTTCCAAGCTTGCCACAAGCACCTGGTCAATCGCTGGTGGCACAAGTGCAAATCGCATGCTTTCTAGTCCTGTTTCAATCATATTGCTAAACATCGTTAGTGAGACTTTTTCATCACCAATGATTTCAACATATTGATCAAGCAATTCTAAAACGGCATTCCATACCTGATCATTTTCCCTTGCTTCAGAAAGTTTTCCCGAAGCTTCCGCATTAAGCTTCAACTCTTCCATTTTTGCAGGGATTTCGAGTTCCTCTAAATAAAGGAAAATCGCCTCACACATACTTCTACCATCCTTCGCCTTTTGAAGACGTTTTTGTAAGGCGAGTAGTGGTTCAACAATCATTGCACGAAGATTGTTTAGCATATCCTCATATTCACGTTCTTTATCCGTCTGTGGTAGGTCTGAATCCTCTAATCCCCTAATTCGTTTAAACTTCCAACGCTCACCTTTTGTCCATTTATAGCCTTGAATCCCGTATTCAAGCACATAGTTTTCAAGCTTGTCCATATCCTCACGAAGCACGGAAATCTCTTCGCCAAATGGATATAAAAGATCTGTCTTTACACAGCGAAATACGGACTCGTAGCGCCAGTTATTGCTTACGACCTCTAGACTTGAACGGATTAGTTCAATTAACGGATGATTTAACATCGAACGTTTTTGGTCAATGAAAAATGGAATATGATAATCCGCAAAAATGGTCTCGATAATTTCATGATAATCACTTGCATTGCGAATCATAATTGCGATATCGCGATATCGGTAATTATGATCCCTTGCTAGTTTTTGAATTTCACGCGCAATCCCCTCAATTTCAGCACGTCGATTCACAGCCTGACTTATTGTGATTGTGGCCTGACCTTGATAAGGAATCGTAGGTCTTTCATCAAAATATTTTTCTAAATGGGCTAATGAAGGTTCTGAAGAGTACCGATACTGGTTTGTTAAAAGATTAGGCTCCTCCACCTTAATTCCATTTTCATTCGCATATTGAATAATAGATTGATAGGTTTTTCCCGACATTCGGAAAAGACTTAAATCATGCGGTGGAACATCATAGGCTTTATCAACAGTTAAAGCAATCGTAACTTTATTAGAGACTTTCATAAGCTGTCCTAATACCTCAAGCTCCTGTGGAGTAAAGCTATGGAAGCCATCAATTAAAATTTCCGCATCTTTTATATAAGTTGATTGAGGAATTTTTTCCGCTAAAAGGCGTAAATAATCCTCAGAATCGACGTACTTCTCAAAAAGATGTTTTTCTAATTCATCATATAAGAGCTGCAAGTCATGTAATTTATCAGATAAAACTTTGTTTTCAGGTCCAATGGTTTGTTTTTGTTCTTCTAGGATTTCAGGAGTAACACAATATCGCTTAAACTCCGCGACCATTTCTTCCATTTGGGTAATAAACCCATTTTTATCGGCAGCACGAGAGAAAACCTTTAGATCCTGCTTCTTGGAATCAATGATTTTGCGAAGTAGCATGTTCACTCCGACATTATTGACATGATAGCGGCTCATTCCTCCTGTTTCTTGTAAAACCCTCCATGCCAAGCGTGTAAAACTGAATACCTGAGCTCGCATCATTCCACCAATCCCAGGGGTATTGATTAAATCATATTCCGATTGAAATGTCATTTGGTCTGGAACTAAATACACAATCGGAGAACCTGTTGGGTCCTCTAGAAGCTTCGTCCGAATATCTTCAAGACATGTGTGTGATTTTCCAGTACCAGCACGTCCCAATATAAATTGTAGAGACATATTGTTACCTCCTAAAGAGATGAGTCATTCGTTTCATTCTTATCCTCTAATTGTACCAAAAAGTTTGTCGAACAGGTGAGTCGTATCCTCATCCATATTTTAGAAATGTCGAAGAACGTTAACATTCTTCTATTTTTAAGGATGATATAATTTTTGTAAGGGACTTCCAATATATTAGAAAGAAGGACATATTTTTTAGAAAGAAGTGATATAAGTGTCACACTGGTATAAAAAATCGATAACCGATATAGAAACGGAACTTACAACAAATATTGAAAAAGGACTTACAGAAAGGAAAGCAGATGAACGACTTCGAAGGTTTGGTCCTAATCAATTTGAAGATCATGAAAAAGCTTCGATTTTGAAAATGTTTTGGGATCAAATTAATAGCATGTTAATCTACATACTTATTGCTGCAGCTGTCATTTCAGCTTTTGTTGGCGAAATAACCGATGCTGCGATCATTTTATTTGTCATCCTTCTCAATGCAGTCATTGGGGTTGTTCAAGAGTCAAAGGCTGAAAAAGCGTTAGAAGAATTAAAAAAGATGTCCACTCCAAAAGCGATTGTCAAAAGAAACGGAAGCCTAAGGGAAATTCCATCTGAGGGAATTGTTCCAGGTGATATTATCATTTTAGACGCTGGACGCTATGTCCCTGCGGATCTACGCCTTGTAGAAACAGCAAATTTACAAATCGAAGAATCTGCGTTAACAGGTGAATCTGTTCCAGTTGAAAAAGACGCATCTTTACTATCGGGACGTGATGATTCAATAGGCGACCAAAGGAATATGGCTTTTATGACAACTCTTTCGACGTATGGAAGAGGTATTGGCGTTGTTGTCAATACTGGAATGAATACGGAAATCGGAAAGATTGCTAAAATGCTAGGACAGCAAGAAAAGGAAACAACCCCTCTTCAAAAGAAATTAGATGAATTGGGAAAATTTTTAGGGTTAGGAGCAATCCTTGTTTCAATTGTCATCTTTTTTATTGGCTACTTTCAAGGTAGAGAACCGTTAGATATGTTCCTCATTGCTGTTAGTTTGGCGGTTGCAGCAATACCAGAGGGCCTCCTTGCCATTGTAACGATTGTGCTCGCCATGGGTGTGGGGCGGATGATTAAACATCATGCCATCGTCCGCAAGCTTCCTGCCGTAGAAACCCTAGGTGCAGTAAGTGTGATTTGCTCTGATAAAACAGGTACACTTACGCAAAACAAAATGACAGTAACCACCAT
This sequence comes from Bacillus sp. JJ1566, assembly GCF_036962685.1. Taxonomy (NCBI): domain Bacteria; kingdom Bacillati; phylum Bacillota; class Bacilli; order Caryophanales; family Bacillaceae; genus Bacillus; species Bacillus sp. JJ1566. The sequence goes on from NZ_JBALOP010000032.1 coordinate 61,449, forward strand.
ATTTATCGATGATCGTTATCAGAACATAGGTGACATTCCTGAGGATTTCGCACTAAAGCATCCATTTTTCCAAGGAATTACATTATGTAATGATGCTCGGGTTTCTAAGGACCAAAGTACAGGAGACCCAACTGAAATCGCCCTTGTTCAAGCTGGGTTGAATAAAGGCTTGCACAAAGAGGCGCTTGAAATAGCCTTTAAACGAATTTATGAACTTCCCTTTGACTCCGAACGAAAAATGATGACAACTGTTCACACAGACGGTGGTAGTTTTGTTTCGTTTACGAAAGGTGCATTGGAAAGCATTTTGCCAAGGGTAACAGCTATTTATAGGAATGGGAATGTTGTACCGTTTACTGATGAAGAAGAAAAAAAAATTCAGGAAGCATCAGGAAGAATGTCTGACAAGGCCTTACGTGTTCTTGCTGTTACTATGAAAAATGTACAAGAAAATGAAAGCCACGATCGCCGTTTAGAATCAGAGCTTATTTTCCTAGGACTAGTCGGTATGATCGATCCTCCGCGTGAGGAAGTCAAAGCATCAATTGCCTATTGTAAAGATGCAGGCATTCAAACGGTTATGATAACCGGTGACCATCAAAAGACAGCACTAGCCATTGCATCAGAATTGGGAATAGCAGATGATGTGGCACAAACAATGACTGGCCAGCAACTACATGCACTAAGTGACTTAGAGCTTCAAGAAAAGGTGAAAAATGTTCGAGTATTTGCACGGGTTTCTCCCGAGCATAAGGTGCGAATCGTAAAAGCGTTAAAAAATAACGGACACATCGCCTCTATGACTGGTGACGGTGTGAATGATGCTCCATCATTAAAGCAGGCAGATGTGGGAGTAGCAATGGGGATTACAGGTACGGACGTCGCAAAAGGAGCAGCCGATATTATCCTAACAGATGATAATTTCGCCACCATTGTATCAGCTGTAGAGCATGGAAGAAATATCTACCAAAATATCAAGAAATCCATTTTATTTTTACTCTCTTGTAATCTAGGGGAAATTACTGCTTTATTCATTGGTATTTTACTTGGCTTACCCGCTCCACTAACGGCCGTACAAATTCTTTGGGTAAATCTGATTACTGATACCCTTCCTGCACTTGCATTAGGGATGGATCCCGATGATCCTGATGTTATGAAGGAAAAGCCGCGAGATCCGAAGGAAAGTATATTTTCAAAGGGGAATGGAAGTTTTACCGTATTAAATGGTTTGCTTATCGGTTTTATCACATTATTTGCATTTGTGGAAGGCTTACGTTTCTATTCCGGGGCAAGCTCTATCTTTTCAATCGATTATGGCAACATTACATCTGATGCATTAATTCACGCTCAAACAATGGCTTTTATTACACTAAGTATTTCGCAATTGTTCCACTCCCTTAACCTTAGAAGTCAAAAGAAATCGATATTTAAGGTCGGGCTTTTAACAAACAAATCCTTAATTGGTGCGATTTGCCTTGGAATTGCCATTCAAGTAGGACTTGTCTATATTCCATTTTTCAATCATATATTTGGAATACATTTTCTTACAGGCAATGATTGGCTATTCATTCTTGGACTATCCATTATACCTATTATAGCGAATGAATTTTCTAAGGTGTTGAAAGGTATTTTTTCAAAATAAAACGTTTGCCCTTGATTCTTTTGACAATTTCGTTAACTTTATACAAAAAAACTTACAAAGATTTATAATTAAAGTAGAGATTGATTCTATGCATTTTGATAGCTTTAAACATTTATATTGATCAATCCTATCAATTTAAGGGGGCTTTTTAAATGACTAGATTATTAGTACCTGTTGATGGTTCCGCACATTCGATTAAAGCAGTTCAATTCGCATTAAATCAAGCTGTTGAAACTAATTCAGAAATTATTCTCTTAAATGTTCAACCAAGCTATAACACTCCTAATGTAAAACGCTTTGTTAAACAAGACCAAATCCAAGCTTATCAAATTGAAGAAAGTAAATTTGCATTTGACAAAGCACTAGCAGTAACTAAGAACTTCTCTATACCGATTGAGACAAAATTAAGAATTGGTGATCCTGGAATTGAAATCACCACTGAAGCAAGAGAATGCAAGGCAGTTCAAATCATAATGGGTTATAGAGGACTTGGTGCCATTAAAGGAACCATCCTTGGAAGTGTAAGCTATAAGGTTTTACATGAAGCTCCATGCCCAGTCACTATTGTTCCTTAACAAAAAGCTTTGATTACTTTTAAAGGGTATCACTTTCACACAGTGATACCCTTGTTACTATTTACTCGTTCCATTATAACCTCAGCAAAGCGCTTAAACCGGTGCTCATCTATACGTTGTGGCATTAACTCTATTTTTAAGGTTGCTGCTAAAGTCGAATGCACATAGAGCATATCACGGAATTCATCAACAGCCCCACAAAAATAGGGATAGCATTGGTCACCCGTGCCAATTACACCTGTGACAATATCCTTTGTAAAATTATTCTCAAAAGCACGATAGAGCTGCATCATTTCATGAGGAATATCCCCATTACCCCATGTATAAGTTCCAATAACGATCACATCAAAAGTTTCCAATTGATAAAACGGAAACTGTTCGACTTGATAGACATGGCACAGGCTTGTGTGCCTTCTCATATAATTGTTGATAATTTTTATTGCTTCCTCTGTGTTTCCTGTAATCGATGAATACACTATCGCAACTTTCATACTTACAGCTCATCAAATCCATTAGATTGGGATACTTTCGTATAGGTTCGCGATTTTTGTTCAAAAAAGTCAGATTTCGTATCATTCATCATTTCATCACTAAACACCTGAATCCACGGCATTGGGTTATCTTTCTCTTCATATAAATTTTGAAACCCAAGCTGCCGAAGCCTTTTGTTAGCAAGATATTCTACATATTCTTCAAATTCACGTAAATCAATTCCATCAATATCTTTTAAAATATATCGTGCCCACTCTTTTTCAAGCTCCACTGCTTGTCCAATTGCCTTATAGACATAATCCTTATTTTCATCTGTGTTTAGTTCCGGATTTTCTGATAAAAGGATTCGTACAAATTGAGCAATGAAATACGCATGCTGCATTTCATCCCTTTGAATATAACTAATCATCGTACTTGTCTTCAGCATTTTTTGTTGTCTCGCAAGATTATAGAAAAAGGCAAAACCTGCATAAAAATAGATTCCTTCTAGGTTAATTGAATTGATTGCAAGCTTAAACAAGTTTTCTGGAGAAGGATGCTCCCTGAATCCCTCATAAGCTTTGAGGATTGCCTGATTTCTTTTTCGAACAATTGGGTCATCCTTTGCCTGATTAAAACGTTCTTTTTGTTCATGTAATGGTACAAGTGAACTCAAAATATAGGAATATGATTCATTATGAACAGCTTCCTGCTGCGAAATAACCGCGAAAATAGCCTTAAAGCTGGAATCTGTTACATAATCCATTACTTGGTTCATTGTCGGTGTTTGCAGACTATCTAATGATGCGAGCTGTGTGTTAATTCGTAAAAACACATCCTTCTCAATAGGGCTTAGTTGATCCCATTGCTTGATGTCATCCTGCATATTAATTTCTTGTGCTTTCCAAAAATTCGAAAGCAAGGTTTGATACAAGGTATACATTTGTGGATATGCAATATCATTCCAATTCAATAGTCCTGAAGTTTCCCCGTTAATGATCCCTGTTGATTTATTCGGAAAATCCGGATTAAATAATTTAATTTTTGTTAATGGCTGATTGATTGACATCGTTCTTATTCCTCCTTAACTATGACATAGTTCACATTCTTCAATTTCTGCTTGGGACGTACTTCTGACATAATAAGTCGTTTTTAATCCTTGTCTCCAAGACTCTAAATGAAGCTCTAAGAGATCCTTTGCTTTAATATCATGTCTGACATATAGATTAAAGCTAATGCCCTGATCGATATGACGCTGGCGTGCAGCATTTTGTCGTATACTCCAGATTTGATTGACTTCATGGCGCGCTTTTCGGTAAAACTCATACGTCCTATGATTGATATCAGGCGCAGTCACTTTAAACTTAAAATTCTTTTTCTCCTCCGCATACTCAGCCGCGTAAATTGGATCAATCCCGTCGGTAGACCCACCAATCTTAGCAGTTGATGAATTAGGGGCTACCGCCATTAGCCACCCATTGCGCATTCCGTTTTGAGACACATTTTCTTGAAGCTTGTTCCATCGTTCAGATGTATACTTTCTGCTGGTAAAATAAGCTCCCGTATCCCATTCAGATTCTTTAAATGTCGAGTAAGCCCCTTTTTCCTTTGCAAGCTCCATTGAAGATTGAATCGCGAAATAGGCAATTTCCTCGTACAATTCATCTGCAAATTGAACGGCCTCATCTGATTCCCAATAAATACCCTTGAGTGCTAAAAGATGATGCCAACCAAATGTCCCTAAACCAACCGCGCGAAATCTTTTATTTGTGATATCTGCTTGTTTGACAGAAATGGTATTTAAATCGACGACATTATCAAGCATTCGAACCTGAATCCGTATTAACCGTTCAAGCACATTCTCTTGAACCGCCCTTGGCAAATTAATAGATGAAAGATTACAAACCACAAAGTCACCAGGCTTTCGAATGATCACGATATTTCCTTCATCATCAATATATTCCTTCGTAATCCTCGTTGCTGACATGTTTTGTGCGATTTCTGTGCATAAGTTACTGCAGAAAATCGCGGTACGACCTTTTCCAAGAAGGTGTTTGTTCGGATTCTTTCGGTTTACTTCATCACGGTAGAACATATACGGTGTCCCTGTTTCTAACTGAGCGATCATGATGCGAGCCATTACATCCATTGCTCGATAGGATTTACGAGGTAACAGCGGATGTTTGACTGCTTCCATATATTTTTCAGTGAAATATTTTTCATCCTCATCATCGTAAAAATCCTCAAGACCTAATAGAGTTCCGTTTTCATCCTTCCAGCCCATGATTTGCTTTACTTCATGTGGACAGAAGGTGTACCACTCTCCAATGCTTCTACCATTTTCATCTACCTCTTGTAACTTTTTCATAAAGAGATCCGGAACGGTTACCCCTGTAAAAATATCATGGGCTTTACGGCGTTCGTCCCCATTATTCGTCTTCAAATCGAGGAAACCATTCATGACATCTTTATGGAATAAATCGAGATATATCGCGATCGCTCCTTGGCGTTGTCCTAATTGATCAACACTTACTGCTGTATCATTGATTAGACGAATCCATGGAACAATACCAGATGAATTCCCCTTAAATTTTTTGATATCAGAGCCTAACGCACGCACCTTTCCATAATAGACACCTATCCCGCCTCCATCTTTTGATAGTCTAGCAATATCCCAGTTATTTAAATAAATGCCATCAAGTGAGTCTTCCACTGTATCTATAAAACAAGAGGACAACTGACCAAAGCTTTTGCCAGCATTTGATAAAGTAGGAGTCGCAACGGTCATATATAAATTACTTAATGCCCAGTAGGCTTCCTTGACGTATTCGAGCCGAACTCCCTTTTTCTCATGCTGCATTAATGTCATGGCAATGATCATGAAGCGTTCCTGAGGAAGCTCATATATATTCCGTTCATAATCTCTTGCAAGATAACGGTCTGCTAATAAAAATAAACCGATGTATGTAAATAAATGATCTTTAGAGGGTTCTATTACCTTTTCTAGTTCAAAAATCTCATCATCGGAATAGGAGTTTACTATTTCATTAGAATATATTCCTTTATTCGTTAGTTCCTTGATTAACTCATGAAAACTCCCGTATTTTAGATCACGATTGTACTTCCGACTTGTTGCAGCTTTTTCATAAAGTTCATTTAAATAAAGATGAGCCGCTAAATAGGTCCAATCTGGCTGATCCATGGCAATTTTGTTTAAAGAATAAAAAAGAGCATGTTGGTTTGCTTCAACTGTAGAGAAACTCATTCCTTGAAGTTTGTTTCTTATTTCGGTTGTGTCGAGCTGATAGGTGCTTTCTGCATAATCAAACGAGTGCAGGACTGAATCCAAATCCCCCTGTGTTGTGATATTCAATGTATTTCTCTCCTTATTATTTATTTGCTAAAACATAAAAAATCCGCTCAGGTCAATTGAGCGGATGAAACGATAACATCAAGGGTGCATGAAAAAAGAGCCCCACCTGTCGCCATCGTTTCATCTTCCCAATCCCCGAAGAAGGTGAAACATCTAAAGAAAAGACAGGTCTCCTGACTTATGCGTCACTCTACTTTGAACCCTTCCCATATAAGTACCTACTTGAAGTTAGCTTATACAGTGGCCTGTTCATTTCGTCAGCATTTACAGTTGCGGGGGCAGTTCTGGATTTTCACCAGATTCCCAATTAAGCCCTAACGGCATCTTTTTCTCAAGGCAAAACACAATATGTAGTTATTTAAATTAAAAATCTATCAATATATGCAATTACATTTAATAATAAGTGACTACTCTACTTTTAGCAAGACAAATTTTGACAATTATTTCTCGAGAAATAATTAGTAGGATATAATATCATTCATGTATGTTTTCTTAAGGAAAAAGAAATCATAGAGTAGTGCATTTGGCAATTTTAAAAAAGGAGTGTTTTGTGAATGAAAGGAAATGCAACACCGTATTTAATGTTTAATGGGAATGCAAAGGAAGCTCTGGAATATTACAAGGAAATCTTTGATGGTGAAATTTTGGATGTACAAACATACGCTAAAGCAGGTTATGAGAATCAGGACTGGGCAAATGACCGACTCATTCATGGTAAATTCAAAAAAAATGGCTTCTTAATAATGGTATCAGATGACTCTCCCGACCATACGGTTACTTTTGGAAACAATATCTCCCTCGTAATCGAATTCGAAAACGAAGAAGAGATAACTAAAACATATAATGCTTTAAAGGAAAAAGGAACTGTATTGATGGAGCTACAGGATACCTTTTGGGGTGCTAGATATGCAAAAGTAAAGGATCAATTCGGGATTATTTGGGATTTAAACTTTGAAAAACAGTAAAATTTGAAAATCCCCCGAATCGTCCGGGGGGATTGTTTTTATTTATTCCACTCATGCCTTAGAAGGCCATAAAAGTACATATCAAAACGCTTTCCGTCTCGTTCTAAGAATTCCCTAGAAGTTCCTTCCCTAACAAACCCCAATTTTTCATATAAACCTATAGCTCTTTCATTATATTGAAAAACGGTTAATTGAATTCTGTGGAGATTTAATTCCTGAAAGGCAAAATCTAACACAAGCTGCATGGCTTCATACCCAATGCCACGATTTCGGTTACCAGGATCACCGATTGCGATTGCAAGCCATGCATTTCGATGTGGCCAAATAATACTGTCAATGTCCACAAAGCCAACTAATTTATTAGTCGCTATTTCTTTAATACCAAATACGAATGCCTTCTCATTTTTCTGCTCTACCCAATCCTTGAAGTCAGATGGATGCTTTGGGAAAGACGGCAAAGTATCTAGATTTCTAAGAAACTCCTGTTCTTCATACCAGGTTACTATTATAGGAACATCCTCATCCTTAATTCTTACTAGTTCAACCTTTTTTCCTTTTAGAAGATTATACGTAATCATTTGAAAAACTCCCTTATCTTTTCTAAGAAAGTATTTCAACATTTTTTATAAAAATCCCTTTAATTCTGTTCAATTTCAAAAAATGATGTTTGACTTCCAAGGCTACCGCCTTTTGTTAGATTACGAGGGATTTTATGGGTTTTTTCTAGAATAAGGGCATAGTTTCGATCTACTGCCTTTTTATACCGAATAAGTACAACCGAAGTTACAATGATTTGGAGGGCATATAAAGGGATATAGAGTAAATCTTGTATAGAGTCTTTCAGTAGAAAGATTACAAGCAAAATGACAAATTGAAAGAAGAATACTTTTTTGGATTTTAATATAATCCCAAAAGCCAATGTTATAATCCCTATAACACTTAAAAATAAATACTGTTCCATTATTTTCAACCTCCTTTTGTTACTTTCATTATCATATGAAACCGCAGTCGAAACTTTGACGTGAATCAAATTTTGGAAAAAAGGGTGCAAAAAAAGCAGTAAGGGAAAACAATTGCTTTTTCTCTCACTGCTTACTTTTTTGAACTTATATTGTTTTTCTCATTCCGTTTCTTACTTTCTTGGTTCCGACAAATAACCTTTAATTGAGCTTACTAAAACCTGTACCTTCAGATTTGATTGTGAAGCCATAAGGATCTGTAGCTCCCTTGCGATTGTCGTTCTGCACTTTAATTTCAATTTTACCGTCAGGCAGGTTAGCAGCAAGAACTTGAAGTTCGCTAACATTATTAGAGACTACTAATGTTGCATTTGCTTCTTTAAGCTTTGCAACGGCCTCGGAACTCAAAGATACAAAAATTGTATTTTTCTTTTCAGGAACTTCAACTCTAACCGTAGCTCTATCTTTTAAATCACCTAAATCATTTGCAGCTACTCCATATTTATTTCCTTTCTCTTCCTTTGGAGTAACAACAACAGTTTGAGGTTCTTCTGGTTCTTCATCCGGTGTTGTATAAACATCAACGATTCTGCCTTCAATTTCAGTTGGAATTCCCTCGCTTCCGATGCTAACTAAATGATCACGGAAGTTCTCCCAATCTGAAAGTCCTAAATCAGTTACACGACCTTCTTCATAAGCCTTTGCAAATACGTCATAACCGTCTCCGCCTTTTGCTGTGAATGCGTTTGTTGCAACTGTGTAGGTATTATTATCTTGTACCTCTATATATTTACCTTTTTCATTTAGATACGCTACAGATAAAACACGTTCTCCAGCTGGTTTAGTAGAATCAAATTTAACTTTACCGCCAGCTACATGTAAGAAGCCGCCATTTTCTGCTGGGTAATTACCTACAGAGATTTCAAATGCTTCTTTAAGCTCAGCACCTGTAACTTCCATCGTAGCTAACGTATTACCAAATGGGAGAACTGTAATTACTTCACCAGTTGTGATTGGGCCCTCATTGATAGCAGCGCGGATTCCACCACCGTTTTGTAATGCCATAATTACATCTTTACCTGTGAATGATTTTGCTTTGGCAAGCATTCCGTCAGTAATTAAGTTACCTAAGATTGTTTCGTTCTTACGTACGCTTGGTTTTGTATTATCACCATTTGTACGTGGGTTTTCTAGGGCAAAAGGAGTCGATACGCCGATTTCTTCTTGAGCAACTTTGTCAACCTGTGCTTTGAATGGTGCTAATATTTCTACTGCTTCAGCATCTGCCACTTGACTGCCGATTGCAATTAAACCACCATCATGAGTCACTACTATACCATTTTCATCAAACTCAACATTTAGAACACCTAGGTTGCTATTCGCATTACCTGTTTGAACGATTACTGTTGGTGTTGCATCTTTTGCAACAACGACTGGTTCCTTTAATGTCGTATGGCTATGTCCGCCTACAATTACATCAATACCCTCTACTTTTTCAGCAAGTAAAAGGTCGTTATCAACTGCAGCATTATCGTCAAATCCGATGTGAGTTAATGCAATGATTTTATTAACATCTTTTGCTTCCAAAGCTGTTACAGCTTTTTCTGCTGCTGCAAGATAGTTTTCGAATTCGATAGATCCCGGGCTCGAAATATCTTTAGTTTCTTCTGTTGTTAAACCGAAGATACCCACTTTTTCACCGTTTACTTCTTTGATGATTCCATTATAAATTTGACCATTTTTATAGTCTGATGCGACGGAATCATTAAAAATTCCATTAAATTTAGCATCTTTCGAGAAATCAGCATTGGCACTAACGAATGGGAATTGTGCACCTTCTATAAAATCAACTAATTTTTGATGCCCTTCAGTTGAAGAACCTAAATCAAATTCATGGTTACCAAAGGTCATTGCATCAAAGCCCATCAAGTTCATCATGGCCAAGTCTGCTTCTCCTTGGAACTCATTGAAATACAATGTTCCTGTAAATGCATCCCCTGCATGTAAAAGAAGTGCATTTGGATCTTTTGCTCTTTCTTCTTTTACTGCTGTTACCGTTTTAGGCATATTGTCTAAAGCAGCATGTGTATCGTTTGTATGCAAAACAGTTAAATCAAAATTTTCTTTTAAATCCACTTGAACCATTACCGGATCATGGTCACTTGCACGACCAGCCATATCTGTAAAATCTGCATTGATGTGAAGAATATCAATTTTAGTTTTCTCTACTAAATTATTTGAAACTAAAATATGGTCTAAAACTTGAGAGTTTCCTTGGAACAAATAGGTATAGCGGTCATCTTTATCCACTTTGTTAATCATATTTGTCATTAAATCGCCTTCATGGATTTTAAGAGACTGCGTGAATTGGAAATCGTTAAAATCACCAACAGATACAATGTTTGCATTTGGATTTTTGGCTTTTATTTCCTCTACAAAGTCATAAACAACATTCGCAATTTGTATACGTTGTTCCTCACTACCATAAAATGGCGGTTGTGTTGAACCGAATAATGGGGTGTCACCCGATTTTGAGTTCCAATGATTTACAATAACAACAACATCTTCACCTTGGAAGCTAAATTGTGCTGCCAATGGTTTACGACTATTATTAAATGCAGCGTTTGTTGGGTCAATACGACCTGGGTTATGAGTTAATTTACCATTTTCATAACCAACTGCTGTTGTAGCATCACCAGCTTGAATCCCTTCTGGTAAGGATACACGCTCTGGATTGTATAAGAATCCAACACGGATATTTGCATTTGGCGCCCCACCATCTGCATTGTTAATAGGGTCAATGTTTAAATATTCATATTTAGGGCCACCAGCGGTAACAATCGCTTGAATCAAACGTTCATAGCTTTCATTTGCAGCTGAATCTCCTGCACCTTGCCCATTGTTATCTTGAACTTCAGTTACGCCGATAATGTCAGGGCTTTCCATATCTTGAACAAATGCTCTTGCTAGTTTTCGAGCTTTATCATCAGATGTTTCTTTTGTATTATTTGAGAAGTTTTCTAGATTATAAGACGCAATCGTTAGCTTATCTTCCTCTTTAACAATTGTTGTAGTCTCAGGTTTAGCATTACCTTTTACGTATTTTTCTTGCATTACTTCTAAGTCAACATAAATCTTATAGTTTTGGAAACCATAGTTTACCACACCTGTGATTGGTCCAGTAAATTTGTCCCCAGTTGCTACTTCGAAATTTCTAGCAGCATTATTATCGTACATTTTGAATTGGATACGATCCGGATTAGCGTTATCTTCGGTTAATAAAACACCACCATGGATTGTATCAGTTTGTCTGTCTTCTAGAACAGTAATTAAATCCCCATGCTCTTGAGGTGCTACAGCTTTAACTGTTCCTACTTCAACAAGCATACCTTCTACGCTTTCCCAGAAATCAATCGCATCTTCTTCTGGATCAAACTTTCCAAAGCTATCATTATCAATTACTAGGTTTGGAAGTTTGTCGCTAGTAATTTTTATAGGTGCAGGTAATGTAACATTTTGTTCCATTACTGATACCTTACCCCCGCGGTCTTCTCTTGCAGCGATTTGTGTAACAGAAAGGTCTGTGTCACGTTTTGAATCATTATAGCCATCGATTTGAAATTCATCGACTGTACCTGTTACGCTAACTAAATTACCTACTTTCACATTTGCTGCTTTGTTCCCTGTAAAAACGACGATACCTTCAGATGTCTTTGGATTGTTATCCTTTTGATCATCTGGAGTTTGCATATGAAAGTAGTTATTGCTACCAATTTTGTAAATATAGGTTACGACACCTTCAATATTTTCTACACTCATTCCTTTTAGAGGAGATTCATGGGATTCTCCTTGGATGTCATGGATGTTGATGTTTTCAACATCGAATACTTGATAAGAAAATTCCTTTACTTCACTAGTCGTTAATCCTTCTTTTACAGCAATCGCTTTGATTACTAAGTCTGTGTCAACTGTTATCGGTGTGCTATATTTTTTACCATTGTCAACTGTGGGTTCAGTACCGTCAGTGGTATAGTAGATTTCTGCACCCTCAGTTGTAGTCGATAATGATACTTGAGTTCCCACTGGAATTGTTCCAGATGGATGAGATGCACTTACCGGTTGAACTTTTGTTGCATCTACTACAACATCCGCTTGTCCACGAGGAATGATTTGATAATCCGTATCGAACTGTTGGACAATACCTGTTATCGAATCATATGTAGCTCCAACAGTTAATCCTAATGTATCGTTTTCATCTCGAACTAAAAATTCAGTACCATCTTCTGCTTTAGCAGTGTAATTTGCCCAGCCACTTCCTTTTGATACAGAGGTAAGTTCGACCTTTCTAATAACAGCTAGTTTAGATTCATTTTCTTCATTAACTTCAGATCCTGCTAATTCAATTGGAGCTGGAATGCCTTTAGCCTCCGTTTTTTCAATCAATGTTGCAGTATCTAATTGTAATAATCCTCTAAATTCTTGTAAGGAACCACTTACAGTGATTTCATCGCCGAGTTGAACATTTAAAGAGGTTGGACGAACAGCAATTGCAGCCGTCTCATCTTGGATGTGAAGCGTGTTCTTTAATTTTGCAGTTACAATACCTTTAACTGTTGCATTACCAGAACCTTGAGTTCGTGCTTCAGCAATGCTGATTACAGTTGGTTGTTCTGGATCTGGTTCACCTGGATTTGAATCTCCGAAGGTATGTTTTCCAAGATCAGAAAATACATCTTTCCCTAAATTGGTCCATTCTACATTTGGATTAAAAGCATCAGTTGGATTGGTATCTCCAGTTGTAATATCACTGTTTCTTACTAAAGTAACATCAGCTAAATTATTAATACGTGTGCCAACTTGTCCTAAGGAGTCAATTACTTGATCTTGGTGTTTAAGAACAAGCGCGTCATCGCCATTAAAATTTATTACAGATAAATTTTCTAAATCCCCAACGTTTTTAATCGCTTCAGCTGCATCTCTATGGTAGATAACATAGGTGTCACCATTCTCCAAAGTTCCAGATAAATTTAATCGATTAGTTGGTGAATTGCTACCGTTTGAATATAATTCAAGTGAATATTGACTTAAATCAGTACTAATACCTGTCCCATTATAAATTTCAATTGCTTTGTTTAAACTGCTACCTTCAACATATTCCGAGATGAATAAATCTTCGGCAGCTGCCTCTGCAGCACTTGCAGCAGGTGCAAAGTTTAATAGAGTAGTAGGCACTATTAAACTAAAAACAAATAAAATCGATAGTAATTTCCTTACTATGACTTTTTTCACAGCGTTCTCCCCTTTATTGAAATGATATAATTTGGTACGTTTACAGAATACTGGTAAATATATTTCAGGTCAATATAATTTACGAAAATTAAACATTGATTTTACAAACTTTAAGCATAAAACACGAACGATAGGTATAAAGTATTAGTTAATTATTCATGTTTTTCATCTCCCTACTAAAATATATAGTAATAAAATACCATTATGGTTATAATATAAATTTATTTATAAAATGAAAGATTATACATCTTTCTTTGTTAAAAAATGCAACAAAAAACGACTACAAATATAGTCGTCGTAGTCGTTTTTAACCGTATTTAATTATTTTATGACCGGACACAATTCTATTAACCAACTAAATTTTCATATGTTTTCTGCAAATGGTTTTTATCAATCTTTCCAACATGAGTTTTTGGTATATCTTCTACAAAGATAAACTCTTTCGGAACTTTGTATTTACCAATCCTTGCTTGGCAGTACTCTTTTAATTCCACCTTCGAAACTTGATGGCCCGGTATTAATGAGACGACAGCAATGACCATTTCTCCCCATTTTTGATGTGGCACACCAATAACAGCAACTTCATTAATCGCTTGATGCTTGCTAATGCATTGTTCTACCTCTAATGGATAAACATTTTCCCCACCAGTAATGATCATTTCTTTCTTGCGACCAACAATATAGTGGTAGCCTTCCTCATCACATCTTGCTAAATCGCCGGTATGAAGCCAGCCATCATGGTACGCTTCCTTGGTCGCATCTGGATTATTCCAGTAATGGTGAAATACATGCTTCCCACGAATTAATAGCTCTCCTACTTCTCCAGCCTTTGCTTTTCTTCCTTCAGAAGTAATAATTTTCACATCATTATAAAACATCGCCTTTCCCACAGATCCTCTTCGAAATCTTGAAATTTTGGGATCGATAAAGAAATTGTTTGGGCCAGCCTCTGTTAGACCATATCCTTCTTTAAAAGATAATCCCTTTTCTTCAAATGCCTGATAAATTTCGAGCGGACATGGTGCTCCACCCGATAAAAATGTATGCATTGTTGGAAAATTTACATCTTTGAAGGATGGGGTGTTAACCATCATGTGATACATCGTCGGAACAAGTAATACGACTGTACACCCCTCTTGATTGATAATCTGGATCGCTTGATTGGGCTCAAAGTTTTTAGCTATGACAACTTTTCCACCCATCATTAAAATCGGAATTGATAAGGCATTGAGCCCACCTGTGTGAAACATCGGCATATACGTCAATGTCACATCTTCCGCACATAAATTCCAGCTCACGATTGTATTTAACCCATTCCACATAATGGATTGATGGGAAAGGACCACTCCCTTTGGTTTACCTGTTGTTCCGCCTGTATAAATGATTGCTAATGGGTCCTCTTCTTGGATGAGTTCCTCTTGTTCATATGTGTTACTTGAATCATTTGCAACCCGATGATACTCTTCCGAATCAATTTTTACGATTTTCCTAGATGTAGTATTTTGCAGTAAACCCTCCAAGTTACTTGATAATGCTATTAGCCTTGGTGATGAATTTGATAGTATATAATCTATTTCTTCACTTGATAAACGCCAGTTTAAGGGCACAAAGATTGCCCCAATTTTCCCACAAGCAAAAAGCAAATCGAAATAACTTATATCATTTGGAGATAGCAGAGCAATCCGATCTCCCTTTTTGATTCCGATTGTTTTGAAATAGCAGGCAATATTTTCCGCTCGGTCATTTAATTCTTGAAAGGTAAAGCGGTTGCCCGTTTCCCCGTCTACAACAGCAATCGAATCAGGTGATAGTCGAGCCCGATTTGCGATCCAATCCAGTTCCCACCTCACAACTATCTCTCCTTACGTCATCTTAATTCTATTCTTACTATAGAAGAGAGGAGTTACATGGAAGTTACATAAGTGCAAAACTGGGATGGGAATTTTATATGTGTGATATCAAAGACAATTCATTGAAAATTTTACTTCGGTTTGTCCCTGAGACATGCTATCAGAAACATTTCATTCAATATTTTATTACGTTTTGTCTTTGAGACAGGCTATCAGAGACAGTTCACCTAATATTTTATTACGTTTTGTCTTAGAGATAGGCTATCAGAGAC
>NZ_JBALOP010000032.1:76953-109667 GCF_036962685.1 Bacillus sp. JJ1566
TTCATTCAATATTTTATTACGTTTTGTCTTTGAGACAGGCTATCTGAGACAGTTCATTCAATATTTTATTACGTTTTGTCTCTGAGACAGGCTATCAGAGACAGTTCATTCAATATTTTAATACGTTTTGTCTTTGAGACAGGCTATCAGAGACAGTTCATTCAATATTTTATTACGTTTTGTCTTTGAGATAGGCTATCAGAGACATTATTACATCAACATCACAGCTTGGTTTTGTCTTTCATCCAAGCCCTCAAAGACATATCCTCTACACCACTCCCGATTATGTCCTTGAACCAAATATCTTCTTTAACCAAAAAAATTAGGAGCCATAAAATCAGCTCCTAGTTGAATTACATCATTATTCCACCATCAACATGTAAGGTTGTTCCGTTCACATAGTCCGATTCATCGGATGATAAAAATAAATACGCATTGGCAATGTCTGAAGGCTTTCCTAGTCTTTGCAGAGGAATCATCATTTTCATTTGATTGATTACCTTTTCGGGTACTGCTGCAACCATCCCAGTTTCAATAAACCCCGGCACAACTGCATTGACATTAATCCCTTTTCTACCAAGTTCTTTTGCCCATGTTTTCGTCATTCCAATTACTGCTGCCTTTGATGCCGCATAATTGGTTTGCCCTACATTCCCATATACACCAGTTACAGACGAAGTACTAACGATTTTCCCTTTTCCGTTAGCAATCATATGTGGCACGACGGCTTGGGTGCAATTAAAGACACCTGTTAAGTTTACATCGATAACCTTTTGAAAATCCTCTTGGGAAAGCTTTGTCAGCATTGCATCACGAGTAATTCCTGCATTATTAATTAAAATATCAATTTTCCCAAATCGCTCCATAACAGCGGCGACTGTTTTGTCAACACTCTCTCTGTTTGCTACATCAACTTGAAAAAATTCAACATCTGCACCTTGTTCTTTCAGTTCTTTGGCTCTCTCAGCCCCTGTTGTATCATAGTCTGTTAATGCAACCTTTGCACCCTCACGTGCAAAAGTAATGGCGGCTTCTAACCCTAGTCCATTTGCCGCTCCAGTGATTATTGCAACCTTATCCATTAATCTCATTTTGCCGGCTCCTTTTGTTCGATAAATTCATGCATATGTTTTAATAACAGCTCTAAGTTATCAATCAATGGAGAATGTCCACAGTCTGGTAATTCAATAAATGTTCCTACTTCCCCTAAGTCCTCAACAATTTCCTGTGTCATTTTATCTGTGATTACTAAATCTCTATCACCACGTAAAATCAAGACTGGGATTTTTATATTTTTCACAAGACCGTTTCCGTCAACTAAACCGTTATGATATTCACTAATATTATATTTATTTAATGAATAATAGACTTCAGCTAGATTTCTTTGTGTTAACATATCGTCTAAATATTCATCATAATCCTTCTCATCTGGCTGGTTATGGGTATAAATTAAAGCATTCCAAATTGCTTTTAATACTTCCTTATTTCTAGTGTCATACGCATTTTGAATCGGTATAATTCTAAGTGGATCCTTTAATAAATCCTCATAAGTTTTAAGTCTCTTTGAATAATCTTCTTCCCCCTCAGAATTAACCTCATAAAGTGCAATACCTCTTGTTGAGACAGACTCTACCAATATCAACCTATTACAATATCCTGGATAATCCGCCACAAATTGCATTGATACAACCCCACCAGTTGACCAACCAGCAATTATAAAATCAGATAAGCCTAATTCATCAACAAATAGTTTAATATCATCGGAAAAATCCTTTATCGATTGAACTGGTTTGTGATAGGTGGATATCCCAAATCCTCTCATGTCCACTGCATACACCTTGTAATCGCTATCAAGATTTTCAATAACAAGATCCCAATGTTTAGATGAAGTCATGTTCCCGTGGATGAGCAGAACTACTTGTTCTCCCCCTTCACGTTCCCTATAGCCCAGTGTTTCTCCATTTGCTAGATTAACAGTCTTTAGTTCAATTGCTGACATTAACAATCCCCCCATTTTATTGCAGTGGCACCCCATGCATATCCTATTCCAGCACTTACTAGAACAACAAGATCCCCTTCTTTTATTTTACCGTTTTTTTCCGCTAACTCCATAGAAAGTATTTGATCCATTTGACCTATATGTCCGTATTCATTAAGATAAATGGATTGTTCCTGGGTTAAACCTAATTCGCTTAACACATAATCATGGGCTGATTTTTTCATGTGGAGAATACCTAAATAATCAATTTCTGCTTCGGTATACCCGCTTTTTTTGACTGCCTTTCGAATCACCTGAAGAAAATTATCCATCGACTTTTCTTCAAGTCGTTGTTTCATTCCTTCTGGGTCAAGAACATCCAGCATATTTAGTTTTTGCTCTAGCGCTTCCTTTGTCATTGGATTCTTTGTTCCGCCTGCTACTACTACGACATCCTCAGAAAATGCACCATCTGTCATAATATGACTTTCTAGGACGTGATTTTTAGTGCTATCTTTTTGTAAAAGGATAGCACCGCCACCGGCTCCTAAATTATACATAAAGCGAGTTCTAGGATTCTCGTAATCAATAAAATCTACATTTCGATAGCCACCCGCTAGTAATACCGTTTTTATGGAATCATCTGACTTCATCAAATCCTTTGCAACCTTTATCGCCATAATTGTCGTTCCACAGCGCATTGCAACATCAAACCCCCATGCATTCATGGCGCCAAGTTCCTGTTGCATTTTAATTGCTGCTGTCCATAAAGGATATTCCTTATGCTCTTCCCCAATATAGATAATTAAATCAATTTCCATTGGATCAATCTTTGCCTTTTTGATTGCTTCTCTTGCTGCTTTGATTCCCATTTCACAAGTATGGTCATCTGGTCCTGGAATCGGTTTTCTTAAAATTCCTAGCTTTGTTTCAACGATTTCCTTTGGAATCCCACTCTTCATTGAAATGTCCTCCGAAGTAAGAAACTCATTCGGAATGTATATCCCTGTACTTAAAATTCCAACTGATTGCAAAGTAGGTCACTCCTCTATTACACGTTTCATAAACTGAACAGCATCATCTAAATCTGTCACGACTACTTCATCTTCTCCTTGAACATGGCTCACCTTTATCCGCCATTGCTTTTTCATTGTCTTGTTATCCACATCAACCAGCGCACAACGGACAACGAATGAAGTAATGGGTTGATTATCATTCATAGCCCTCACTCCTTAGCCAGCTATTTTTTCTTTTTCATAGTCTTTCGTTTTATTGGTTCCTTTTCTTTTATAAAACCACGACTTGACAGTTCCAACGATTCCCGTTGGGAAGAACATAACGGCTAATATATATAAGATACCAAAGAAGATCATCCATCTTTCAAAAATCCAGTGAACCTTTGCAAGTCCAGTAAGCCAGTGGTGTGCAAATTCGATAAGGCCCGCTCCAATGATGGCCCCGACTAGCGTTCCGACCCCTCCAATAATCGTCATGAGAAGTGCATCAAGGGTTACATCAAGGGCAAATACCGATGTATTTACAAACCGTAATGTGACAACATACATCGAGCCAGAAACACTTGCAATCAGCCCTGCTACAATACTCGCAATGATTTTATAATGAATCACATTATAGCCAAGTGATTCTGTTCGGGGTTCATTTTCACGAATTGCTTGGAGAACCCTGCCAAGAGGGGATTCTGTGAATCTTTTTAATACTAAAAATACGATAATCATAAGAATCAATGTGACAAAATATAGGGTCATACGGTCTTTTAATACATCTGGAACGCGGAACGTAAATCCATCATTTCCTCTTGTTAATGACCTCCATTTTTCTGCCGCAACTAAAAACAAGCCTGAAAATGCCAATGTCAGCATGGCGTAGAAGTGACTTTTTAACCGAAGTGAGAGCAAACCTACAATATAACTTAAAATCGCCGCGAGAATCATTCCAACTATAATGGATAGTAGAAAGATTGGGATAGTTGGCTCAAATCGATCTAAAAGAACTCCTGTCGTATAGGCACCGATCCCGAAAAACATTGCATGCCCGAATGAAACAATTCCTGTAAAACCTAGTAAAATATCATAGCTCATGGCAAAGACAGCAAAGATAAAGATTTGCGTAAATAAAATCATTATACTTCTAGTATCATTAATAAATGGATAACATAGAAGGAATACTGCTGCTGCAATGTATATGATGTTAACTTTTGAAGAATTAGTTAGAAGCCTCATTTCCTCACCCCTTTGCACCGAATAATCCTTGTGGTCTGAAAATTAATACAACGGCCATTAGCAACATATTCACTGCAAGTGATAATTCAGGGACATAATAAGCCATATAAGCACCTGATAGCCCTACTAAAATTGCCGCAAATAGTGACCCTGTAATACTTCCCATCCCTCCGATAACAACGACGATAAATGCGAGAATTGCAAACTCCATTCCCATCTCTGCATAAATTTGTCCGGAATAAGGTCCAAGTAATACACCACCAAGAGCTGCCATTGCTGCACCCACCATAAAAACTAGCATAAAAATCTTTTTAATATTAATACCAAGTGATTGAACCATTTCCTTATTAATTACACCTGCACGAACAATTAGGCCGATTTTTGTATTTTTTAGAATGTAGTAAACAAGGAAGAAAACTAAGAACCCAACTAAAATGATAAATAAACGATATTTGATGAGAATGACTCCTCCAAACTCCCAACTTCCACTTAAATAGTCAGGGGTTTTCGCACTTAATTGGTGTGGCCCCCAAACGACCTTAAGCATTTCGGATAGGACAATCATAACCCCAAGCGTTATTAAAATTTGCTGGATATGATTTCCGTAAACTGGAGTGACGATGAATTTTTCCATTAGCAAGCCTAAAATTAAACCTGTAATTAGTGCGGTAATGATTCCAACTATGAAACTGCCGGTTTGCCCATAAGACCAAACACCGGCATATGCTCCCCAGGCAAATAAACCACCATGAGCAAAGTTCAAAACATCCATAAGTCCAAAAATCAAGGTTAACCCGGCAGCAAGTAGGAAGATTAACATACCTGTCGCAAGACCGTTGACCGTTAAATTGATAATTGCATCCACAAAATATCCTCCTTTCAAAGAAAAGCGCAAGGCGCCTGCCTATCGGTGACAAGCATAAGACGAGCGCTGACAGAAGGTGCACTTTACCTTCCGAAGCGATTGGCTTAGACCAGAGAGCCGATGGCGCCTGGAGCTAGACACCCTCGTTCCTGTTAGGCAATACCTAAATATTGTTTACGTAGTTGTTCATTTTCCTTTAACTCTTTCATTTCGCCACGATGAACAGTTCTTCCATCGTCAATGATGAAAAATCGGTCTCCTATTGTACTTGCCATAAAAAAGTTTTGTTCAACAAGCACAATTGAGGTCTTTGACTTCATCTCTTGGATAGATTCCATTACTTTTTCTACCACAATTGGAGCTAGTCCCTTACTTGGTTCGTCAATTAGAAGCAAATCATTATTATTAACATAAGCCCTTGCGATAGAAAGCATTTGCTTTTGCCCACCGCTGAGGTTACCACCTTTTCTTTTCCAAAACTTCTTTAGGTCAGGGAATAAGTTCAAAATATAATCGAGACGTTCCTTTGTATCATCGTTTTCCTTTTTGATTGCGACCTTCATATTTTCCTCTACTGTTAACTCACCAAATATTCCTTGATCCTCAGGTACATAACCAATCCCTTTTGCAGCAATATGATAGGTTGCCAGACCTGCAATATTTTCCCCATTAAATTCGATTGTTCCTTTAGCAGGTGGATTAAGTCCCATAATTGACCTGAGGGTAGTTGTTTTACCAGCGCCGTTTCGCCCTAAAAGAACAGTAACCTCTCCTTTTTTCGCTTCAAATGAAACGCCTTGCAATATATGAAATTGGTCAATATACGTTTCAATTCTCTCTACCTTAAGATGCAGTGTCATCGTACAAACCTCCTAAATACGCTGATTGGACTGTTTCATTATCCATAATTTCTTCAGGTGTTCCATCCGCTAGCAATCTACCGTTAAATAAAACCATTACACTATCAGACAGGTCGAGAATCATATCCATTTTGTGTTCAATTAAAATGATTGTGCGGTTCCCTTCTGCTTTAATCTTTTTTATGACCTCAAGGATCGCAGGAACCTCCTCAAGGGACATTCCGGCAGTTGGTTCATCCAATAGCAGAACCTCAGTCTCCAATGCCAAAAGCATGGCAATTTCCAACTTTCGTTTTTCGCCATGTGCCAAGTTTTTTGCAATTGCATCTGCTTTATTATCAAGAAGAACAAGCGATAGAATGTGTAGTGCTTTTTCTTCGAATTGTCGATATTTACGGAAGTGCTTAAACATTTGATACCGAACTCCTGCCACGGATTGAACGGCTAAACGAACATTTTCTAATACTGTAAGATTTGGAAAAACATTTGTGATTTGAAAGGAACGACCTATTCCTTTTCGTGTACGTGCGGTTGGAGAAAGCTTTGTAATATCTTCACCTTTTAAGAAAACTTGGCCGTTTGTAGGTAAAAGCTGGCCACTTAGTAAATTGAAAAATGTTGTTTTACCTGCACCATTTGGTCCGATGATTGATTTGAAATGGTGAGGAGGAACTGTAAAATTAACCTTATCTACAGCAACATGACCTCCAAATGCGATTGTCAGGTCTTTCGTTTCAATAATATTCTTCACGTAAATTCACCTCTTTTTTCTAAAAGGAAACTTCGGTAGAAAGATACTACCGAAGTTCCTTGATTTTTCATTAGTTACGAACTGGTGGAGCTGTTTCTTCAGGGCTTAACTCTCTCATTAGAACTGGAACTGGATAATCCACACCATCAACCTTTTCTAGGCGAATCGCATATAAAGATTGAAGTGCTTGGTGATCTTCTTCACGGAACGTCATTTTTCCTTTTGGAGTGTCAAAGCTCATGCCTTCCATCGCTTCAATTAGCTTATCTGCATTTGTATCGCCATTTGTCTTTTTAATCGCTTCAACAATTGCTAATGCAGCAGTCATACCGCCTGGAGTAAATAAATCAGGAACCTCTCCGTTAAACTTCTCTTTATGTTTTTCAACTAACCAATCGTTAATTTCATTTTTAGGGAGCTGATGATAGTAAACTGTGAATCCTTCCATTCCAACTAAGGCATCCATTGTAGCAAGTGCTGGGATATCTGGAGCACCAGTCGAAATTTTAATGCCGTTTTCTTGTACTTTCATGTCTCTAATTTGATTCCATGGTGTGTTTGCACCTGCCCAAACAACGTATAAATAATCAGGCTTTGCTTCAATAATTTTTTGAACATTCGATGTAAAGTCTGTTGCTGCTGGATCTGCATACTCTTCATGGATAATCTCAGCACCTAATTTTTCCGCTGCTTCCTTAAACGCTGCGACACCATCACGACCGAATGCATAATCAGGGGCAAGTGTTGCAATTTTTACACCTTCTTTTGCAATTGCCGCTGCACCTGCAACAGCATCCTGTGAAGAGTTACGTGCCGTTCTAAAAATATATTCGTTCCAGTCTGCACCTGTAATACTGTCTGCTGCAGCTGGCTCAACAATCATAATTTTTTCATATTCCTCTGCTAGCGGAAGCACAGCTAATGTATCCGCTGAACTTGAAGAACCGACTAGGAAATCTACACCGTCTTCTTCTATTAACTTAGTTGCTTTTTGAATTGCAACCTCAGGCTTTGTTTCAGTATCCTCTATGAAAAACTGAATTTCTTGTCCATTCACTTCCATTGTTCCGTCAGTTGCATATTCAAGGCCAAGTTCAAACCCTTGTGTTGATTGTTTACCGTATGCCTCGAGTCCACCACTCAATGAAGCAAGCACACCGATTTTGATTGGATCTTTTGCTTTTGTTTCTTCTCCTGGTTTCTCTGAATCACCTTGGCTTGGTTTCTCTTCTTCTGTACTCGAAGATCCTGAACTACAAGCTGCTGCAACTACCATAAGCATGGCAAGCAAGCTTAAAAAAAGCATTTTACGAAATGAGAATTTCTTCATTTTTCCTTCCCCCTTTTTAATCTTAAAAACTGTAAAACCTTCTGCAATAATCGTACTTGGTAATAGTTACATTTTAGTTACAGACGATAAATCAATAAGCCTTCCATTGAATAACTGTGGCTGCCCATGTATAACCTGTTCCAGCACTTACCGCAACAGCAATATCGCCATTCGTTAATTTTCCTTGCTCCTGTGCAAAATGAAGGCCAACGCACGGGTCAAGTGCGGACATATGTCCATGGTGCTCTAAATAAATTGTGTTTTCTTCTGGTATATGTAGTGTCTGAAGTAGTTCTCTGAACATGGAGCGTTTCGTATGCAGTGGTAGAAGAACTTTTATATCTTGAGGTGAATATCCGCTATTTTGTAATGCTTGTCGAATAACTCTTTCAAAATTTGGAATAGATACAGGGTCTAGTCGTGCTTTCATGCTAGATGGATCAAGTACGTCGATGTAATGCTGTCTATTTCTTACGGTTTCCATGCTTGGGAACAGTTTGGAACCCCCAGCTGGTACACGGACATCTTCATAGAATGAACCATCGGTAATGATCGAGCTTTCAAGAATTTCACTTTTGGCAGAATTTTTCGTTATTAATGCTGCTGTCCCTCCATCTCCAAAATTAAACATAAACCTGGAGCGAGGATTTTCATAATCAATGATTTGAGATTCTTTACAGCCTCCAACGAGCAAAATATTTTTAATCGTTTCATCTGATCGAAGCATATCTTTTGCTACTTTTAAGGCAATCGGAAAACAAGAGCTCACATTCATTAATTCAAATGCATAGGCATTTTTTGTCCCAAGCTCAAATTGAAGTTTAGGAGCACATGACCACACTAAATAATCCTTATGTGGACTGCCAAAATAGATAACGACATCAATTGATAATGGATCTATTTTGGTAAGAATTTGTCGGGCCGCTTCAATTCCGAGGTCTGTCGCCTGCATCGTGTCATCTGAAACATGCTTTTGATACAGGCCGAACTTCTCGATGATTACTTGTTCAGGAATTCCTGTTTTTTTCGATAAATCCTTCGCTGTTTCTATCCCGTTTGGAAAAAAAACACTTGTTGCTTCAATTCCAATCTTAATTGCACTCATCTGTTATACCGTCCTTTCATAAGTTCACAAGCCGGTTTTTTTGAATTTTTCCGGTAGCATTCCTAGGAAGTTGATCAATAAATTCTACTTTTTTCGGAATCTTGTATCTTGCTAAAAAATGATTACAATATTCGATTATTTCTTCTTCTGTTAATAAACTCCCCTTCGTTTTTACAACAAAAGCCATTGGAACTTCTCCCCATTTCTGATCAACTACTCCAGCTACAGCCACTTCTTCAACATCTGCTAATTGCCCTATTACTTGTTCAACTTCTAATGGATAAATATTTTCTCCACCAGAAATAATCATTTCTTTTTTCCTACCGACAATATACAAAAATCCCTCTTCATCAACCCTTGCTAAGTCTCCGGTATATAACCAGCCATCACGAAGGGCTTCAGCTGTTGCTTCCGGTTTGTTCCAATATTCCTTCATCACATTCGGTCCACGAACAATAAGTTCTCCTACATCACCTTCTTTTACGATGAACCCTTCCGAATCTATTAATTTATACTCACAAAACATAGCAGGCTTTCCAATCGAACCTTTTTTTCGTTCGGCATCCTCTTTCAAAAGCATAAAGAGGGTAGGTGATGTTTCGGTCATCCCAAAGCCCTGTCCAAATAATAATCCCTTATCAAAAAAAGCCTGAATAAGTTCGTGTGGACATGGAGCACCGCCATTGTAGAACCAGCGAACAGATTTCAAATTTGTCTTATCAAATGAAGGACTATGTAAGATCGCCTGATGGATCGTAGGAACACCCATTATGATTGTCACTTGGTGCTGTTCGATCATCAATAGGACCCTCTCGGAATCAAATTTCCCCTCAGGAAGAATGATGGTCCCGCCAGCATACAAGGTTGGAAATGCAAATAAACCAATTCCACCAATATGAAAAAGAGGTAGTAATACAAGTGACCGGTCATTTGAAGTAATATCAATTGCGAGCGAATTATTGATCGCATTCCAAAACATATTACTCTGTGTCAAAACCGCTCCCTTTGGTTTTCCAGTCGTTCCTGAAGTGTAACAAATCAAATAGGTAGCGCTTTCATTTGTTTCGACTGAAACCTTTTCGTTTCTAGCTTCTAGATGTCTTATTGTATCAATGGATATGATTTCTTTCAGGCTGGTTTCCCTCTGCAATGAAATGGCAGTTTGTTGATATATATCCTCTGCAAATAGCACCTCTGTCCCACTATCATTTAATTGATAGATAAGTTCATTTACTGTTAAACGAATATTAAGTGGGACAGCAATACATTCAATCTTTGCGATGGCAAATAATAATACAATGTATTCATATCTATTTTGAGACAAAATCGCGATACGGTCGCCAGCTTTTATACCTAACTCGAGTTTTAAGTAATAAGCTAATTTGTTTATATCCTGACTCAATGTTTGATAGGTAATTTGATTTTTTTCTGTGATAATAGCAATACGCTTCGGATGTAATTCAGCTCTTTTTTCAATCCAATAAGCAACGCCTTGCATGATTCTGCTCCCCTTTCTAGTCTTTTTTTAGCCCTTCAAAAATGAGTGTCATTGCTGCATCAAAAGCCTCTTCAGGAACATCCCGCTGTTCCCAATACACCCATCTCATCCCAAGAAACTGGCCAATAGACATTAAGCAATAAGCAACCGTTTCTTGATCAATCTCTTTAAACTCTCCTACTCCAATTCCTGCAGACAAACTTTTTAAAAATCCATTTGCAAGTTTATCGTAATACCATCGGTAAAGATCCTTATCCACAACCACGGCTTGTTGAACGATACTATATAAATTTCTGCGATTTTTAACCCAATTAAAGAAGGCTTTGAATCCTTTACGTTGTGCATCTTCGAAGGTTTTAGCTTTACCCATTTCTTCTTTAATTGCTAATCGAAGCTCCCGACTATATTGACGAATTAGTTCATCAAAAATATCTTTTTTTGATGGAAAATAATTATAGAAGGTCCCCTGTGCTACCTTTGCTTCCTGCGAAATATTTACAATCGAAGTTTCATAGTATCCTTTTTGTCCAAATATCTCCTCTGCTGCTCGTAAAAGTTTCTCTCTTGTCTCTAAACCTTTAGGGGTCAATACTTTATCATCTGCGCTTATTATTTCTGACACCTGAATCACCTCTCAACTTTTATTATATACAAGTTTGCCAATTTTTCAATAAATTTTAAAAAATAAAAAAATAAACCATTACAGAGTAGTAATGGTTTATCTTCAAAGCATTATTAAGTTAGTTATGATGCTGAAGAATCATGTCGTACATTTGTTTTGTTGGCTGCATTGGG
Source organism: Bacillus sp. JJ1566 (assembly GCF_036962685.1). NCBI lineage: Bacteria > Bacillati > Bacillota > Bacilli > Caryophanales > Bacillaceae > Bacillus > Bacillus sp. JJ1566. The sequence continues at coordinate 88,376 of NZ_JBALOP010000032.1, forward strand.
TCGACCCCTAGTTCGTCTTCCAATGCTGAAACACATTTTTTGTACCATTTGATCGCTTGAGGTCGGTTGTTTTTATGGTAATAGCAGAACATCAATAAGCGATATGCTTCTTCCCATGTTCGGTCCTTAGTTAAAATTTGTTCACACCAATAAATCGCTTCATCAAACTGTTCCGTTTGCACAAAGCTTTGAGCAATCCGTTCAGCACCCCTTAAAAACAATACTTGAAGTCGCTCTCTTTCATTTAAGCACCAATCTTCATATCTACGATTTGGTAAATAATCCCCCTCATAAAACTCCAATGCCCGTCTTAAGAATTTAATAATCTGCTCGGTATCCTTTTCGTGCAAACCTGCATGGATCCATTCTTCAAACTCAATAATATCAAGCTGATAGCCTGCTTGCTGATTAAGCCCGTAGGATGAACCAATCCGCCCTATAAAAAATGGTGTTGATCTTGCAACTCGGTTTGGCTCTAACGCGTTATTTAATGCATTTAATGCTACCTTAAAATCTCTTGCTGCGGCCGCTTCGTCATGTTCGGGCCAGAGGGTAGCAAATATTTCCTCCCTAGCAATCATTGTATTTCGCATTGTAACAAAAAGCTCAAGCAACTCCTTAGCCTTTCCTCGCTGCCAATCGGATTCCTCTACCTCTTGGCTGCCAAGCCAGACTCGGAATCTACCTAATGTTTGAATCCTTAATGTGTAGCCGGGATGGGACGTAATATTAGAATAACCCAAATGATTCAGAAGCTGATTTACGAATGGAAGATGAATTCCTTCCTTCTGTGCATCAAGTAATAATGGAACGACATTATATAAATCTAACGGACCGAAAGTGGTACGTTTCGTCAGAATAAAATCATAGCCCCCGACCTGCATTTTTTTCAGAAAGCTCGTAATCACTTCGATAAATGCATCCTTGTCTTTTCGATGATAATAGAGAATTGCCAACCAAAGCTGGGTTAAGACAATCCCGTATTGGTCACCACAATTTCCAAACAGGGCTTCACATCTTTTTAAGTATGTGTTCGCATCCTCCCACTTTTCATTATGAACAGAAGAAATACCCATACAAAGTAAAATCAATGCAGAGAGCCAGGAATCTTTTACCTTTTCTGTTTCTTCCAGGGCTTTATTCCCAAATTCAATGGCCCGATCATATATTCCTCTATTTCCATAGAGAATACATAGACCCATTAATGGCTCTGCTTTTCCCCTGGCAACTTTTATTTCATCCATGATTTCTAGCGCCGTTTCATAGCATTGTGTGGCAAGTGAAGTGTCATATTTATCGAGTAACTGCACGGCATGTCCCATCCGCATCCAGCCACAGGCTTCAACAAATGGTGCCTGAAATTGAACTCCCTGTTTAATTCCTGATTCAGCAAGTTCTTTAGCGGCTTGCCCGTTGCCCATAAACGACTCAATTAACGATAACAACAAATCTGTTTCACGGTGGGATTGCTGTAAATGCACCGTTTTTTGATCCTTTTCAACTACTTTCTTTTGAGACAGAATCTTTTTCGCTTCTACAAGTTTTCCAGTCCGCAAATACAATCTTGATTCTAGGTTTCCGTCTAAAAGTGGGATATTAAGTTCTCGTCCTTTTTCATACCACTTTTTCGCTTTATTTGCATGGCCAGCATTGGCAAGGTTTTCAGCCATTAATTGATAGACCCTGCTCTTATCTTCACTCGAGGAAGCTTCATTTTCTTCAAGTGCTTCAATTGCCTGTAATAAATATCGCTCTGCTTTCCCGGGTTGAATTGTATCAAGATAAATTTTCGCTTGTCCTTCATAGGCCTTGCTTAACCCCTCTAGGTCTCTTGCAGAACTAGCAAAGTGAATGGTTTTTATGTAACAATCCTCAGCCTCCTTATAGGAACAACGGTATCTTAACGCTTCCCCCTTATAAAGCCACAGTAAGTAATAATGATTCATAAGTGATTCAGGGATCTTTTTAATCCGATCAAGAAGACCTTCAAGCTGCCCATTTTGAATCATTTTTTCTCCGTAATGGTGGAGAATTTCTGCTATTCTTTCATAATCACAAGTCTCCTCAAGATGGTAGATTGCTTGATTAAAATCTCCTATTCTTTGATAATATCGAGCCGTTTGAATATGAAGATTATGAAAATGCCGTTCATTTGTCGAAAATAGACGCTGTTCCAGAAACTCCTTAAACAGAGCATGGTAGCGATATTGACCTTCTCCAATTGAAAGTAAAAAGAGATTATGGTCGGAAAGCTCCTTTAACATTTCACCTGAGCCCCTAATCCCTAAAACTTCATCACAGACTTTTCCGTTCAATTCCTCAAAAATACACGTATTCTCGAGAAATTGCTGTACCATCGGTGGCTGCTTCATAAACACTTCCATCGCAAGGAAGCGAAACAATTCATCGAGTGATTTCGATTTATTATTGAGGATTGTCTCCAACCCTCCGTCAGAAGAAAGCTGCGCTCGAATCATTCCAATCGCAATGATCCATCCTTCTGTTAATGAAAAGATTTTCTTTATATCTTGATCTGTTAGATCCCCCTCGTATAAATCACTTAAGAGGACTTCAACTTCATCAAACGAAAACATGAGGTCGCGCTGTTTAAGCTCAAGGAGTTCTCCCTTAACCGTCATCGAGGTTAGAAAATCCCAGCTTGGTTTTATCCGACTTGAGATGACAAGATTCAAATTCATAGGAAGATGTTGGATCAACCAAGTCATCCAATGGTCAATTGAGGAAGAGTGCTGAATCAAATGATAGTCATCAATAACAAGCATGACATCCTTATTAAGGATCGTTATCTCATTTATAAACAGCGAACAAAGCGTTCTTATTTCTTCATCCCGTACATACCGTTCTATATTTTCAACATAAAGAAGGAGTTCCGTTCCAAAACCTTGGTAATTCTTCCGAATCGCGTAGACCACATATGTTAGAAAAGGAATAATATCATCATCATTCGTACCTACACTATACCAGCATGATGTATTTTTTTGATCATGAATAAAGGACGCTAGTGCAGTTGTTTTTCCGTAACCGGCTCCAGAATGCAGGATGGTTAGAGGATAACGTGGAATCGTTTTCATTTTCTTCATTAAAGATGGTCTTCGTAAAATGATGTCCTTTAAATTGGGGGGAGTTATTTTTGTTTGTAGAACTTGTATCTTAGTCCCCATTCCATAACCTCCTTTCGAATCAAATGCGTCTTAAGGAATTGCGAAAAAGTTAATTCATAATTTTGGTACTATTTTATCATATCCAAGCCAAAAAAGAACTCGAATTTCGGCTGAGTTCTTTGACAATGTTATCTATGAATGAATTCCTTATTAGTTTAATAATTCCATTTTGTCGAAAGGCCAGTATTTTATATTTACCTTGCCAACAACCTGCTCCATTCTAACAAACCCGAAATGGCGGCTATCCCAGCTGTCTAAGCGATTATCACCTATAACGAAAATATGATTTTCCGGAACGGTTGATTCCCCTGCTACTTCTTCAAGGGTGAAGTCGCCTGTTAATTGACCCACGAATATTTCTTCTTTAAATTTATCTAGGAATGGTTCGGGAACACTTTTTCCATTTACATAAAGCACATCGTCCCGATATTCAAGTGTGTCTCCAGGCAAACCGATGACTCGTTTTACAAAATCCTCTTCTTTATTTTTATGAAACACTACGATATCAAAGCGATTAAGCTCCCCTATTTTCATCCCAATCTTGTTGACCATTAAAAGGTTACCATCCTCAAGAGTTGGCATCATAGATTCACCATCAACTATGTAGTTCGTAAAAAAGAAGGTTCGCAAAAAGACAACGATGATGAGACTAATTCCTAAAGCTTTAATAAAAGAAAAATTTTGTTTTTTCTTCGCTGGGGTTTCCTCCATTCCAACTCCACCCTTCAACTTATAGTGTTAGGCCTCATCCTCCTTAAGGAGATTGGGCTTTACCTTTAACCATGCTTCCACTCTTTTTCCGACAATCCAAAGTACAAAAATAATGATGACCACAATAATGGTTCGGACTGGTTGTTGAAAAAGAGCTCGTATATCATAGCCTATGAAACTAATAGTGAATATCATTACTAATTTTCCACTTAAAACAGCTAAAACAAATTGAGCTGTACTTACCCTTGATAACCCAGCCACTAAATTTATCGCTGCAGACGGGGTAAAAGGAAAGCATAATAGGAGAAATAATGGTCCAAACCCATGCCTTTCAACCCAGTTGACAAGCCTCTTTACCTTTTCATATCGACTGACAAAAGAAAAAAATCTTTTTTGACCGTACCTTCGAACTAGGAAGAAGACAAGCAAAGAACCGCCAATGGCTCCTATCCATGAATATAAAAATCCAAGCCAAAGTCCAAATGCGTTTGCATTAGCAACAACAAATGCAACCAATGGCAGAAACGGAAGAAAGGCTTCTAGCATTGGAAGAAAAATTCCAGGCAATGGACCAAATGATCGGTATTCTCTTAACAATTCTTCAATATTTTTCAATGTAATAAGTTCTTTGAGCGTTTCAATGTCCATAGGAATCTCCTCGAAATTGTTAATCCACTTTAGCGGATGCGATAAAATATATTCTTACTTCATATTGTACACTCATTTGGGCATTCCTACCAAAAATTTTCATTTAAAACATATAGAAAAAGGCACTAGTGATTACTAGTGCCTTCAGAGTGTCGACAAAAGGCATTTGGGAATTCTCTTATTCCCAAATGCCTTTTATTTTTTCTTTTTTATTGAAAAAGGCCACTATTTTTGAGTATATACCGTCCCAGCTTGCTTATGTTTTATGCAAGCTCTGGGCTTACCCACGTCCAATTTGCTAGTTTTTTTAAATTCATTGCAGCAAAAGTTAGCATCGCCTGCATGGACATTTTTTTAATCCCCCTAAGGGTAGTCCATCGCATACCATGCTTTTCTTTTGCATCAGCAAAGACGCGTTCAATAGATTCTTTACGACGAGCATATATTTCTTTTACTTCTTCAGTGTGGCGAAGGTGGTCAGCTTCTTCCACATAACCTTCCCAGATGTGACGCTGTATTAACTTCTGGTGATTTTGACTCTGCGTACATTGTTCTAGTAAAGGACAATGTACGCACTTTAATGGATCGGACTTGTACTGTCGGTAACCTTCCTTCGTCGTAGTTGTGTAAGCTAATGTCTCTCCTTGCGGACAGATATAACAATCAAAGTGCTCATCATAAACGTACTCATGTTTACGCATGAATCCTTCCTTCGTTTTGGGACGTGTATAAGGAAGAGCAGGAGTAATGCCATTTTCTATTAGGAAATTACAAATTGCAGGTGTTTTATAAGCAGCATCGGCAGCAACAGCAATAGGTTTTAAGACTTTATCCATAATCGATTCGACCAACGGTTGAAGCATATGACTATCATGAGTATTCCATGGCGTTACAATCGACCCTAACACAAAACCATTTCGGTCAGTAGCTGCATGAAATGAATAGGCAAATTGTTTCGTGCGTTCATCTTTTACGTAATATCCACTTTCAGGATCCGTTGTACTTTCTTTAATCTCTTTCATTTCTTCTTTTTCAAATTTTTCAGGTGGGAATGGTCTCTTACCATGGTCTATACGATCCTGATTTAACTCTTCTTGAAGCTTCGCTTCATAAGCACGAGCTTCCTTTCGTACGACTTTCTTTTCAAATTTACGTTTATTAGCACTCGCTTTTACACGCGTTGAATCAATAAATACGTGATCAGCGCTTAATAAGTCCTTATCTGTAATCTCTTTTAAAATACGGTAGAAGATCTGTTCAAATAAATCTGTATCTTTAAAACGACGTTCATAATTTTTACCGAAGGTAGAAAAGTGGGGAACATCTGTGTAAAAACCAAAACCCAAAAACCAACGGTAGGCAACATTCGTTTCAATTTCCTTGATTGTTTGTCTCATTGAACGTATGCCAAATACATACTGAATAAATGTCATTTTAATCAGTACAACTGGATCAATACTTGGACGGCCTAAAGTTGAATAAAGGTTTTCAACCAATGGGTATATGAAGGAGAAATCAATAGCTGCTTCAAGCTTTCTCACAAGGTGTTCTTGTGGTACGACTTGATCCAGTGTAATCATTTCCAATTGTTCTCTATCTAAGTTATTACTTCTCGACATCATTTTCCCATCACCCCTAATATTCTCTATAAATATTGTAAATTAAAAAAGACTGTAGGCACTAGTGATTACTAGTGCCTTTTCATTCTTATACTAAATATTTCACAAACCAATCTTTAATATGGTTGAGGCGTGATAATCTTAATTTTGGATTTCCGCTTCTTGATAATTCATGATTGCTTCCTGGGAAACGAACAAACTTAGTTGGTTTCTTTTGATGCTTCAATGCCACGTAGAACTGTTCTGCTTGTTCAATAGGACAGCGGAAATCACGCTCGCCATGGATAATCAATAACGGTGTCTCCACGTTTCCTACATATTTTAGCGGTGAGTGATCCCAGAGTTTTTCAGCATCTTCTAAAAGATTCCCTTTTAACTCCCATTCAGTAAAGAAATATCCAATATCACTTACCCCATAAAAGCTAAGCCAGTTTGAGATTGATCGTTGAGTAACCGCCGCTTTAAACCGATTTGTGTGACCAACAATCCAGTTTGTCATAAAACCACCATAGCTTCCACCTGTGACACCTAACTTTGTTTCATCGACAAAATCAAAATGTTCGACTGCATAATCAGTTGCTGCCATGACATCTAAATAGTCCTTTCCTCCATAGTCGCCTCGAACAGCATCAACAAATTGCTGACCATATCCATGACTACCACGAGGATTCGTGAAGACAACTACAAAACCCTTACCTGTTAACACCTGAAACTCATGGAAATATGTATTTGCATACATCGCATGAGGACCACCATGCACTTCAACAATGGTCGGATATTTTTTACCCTCTTCATAACCAAATGGCTTCATGACCCAACCATTAATTTCCCAGCCATCTGGTGCATTGAATGTAAAGCTCTCGGCCTCTGATAATTCAACGTGTTGTAAAAAGACTTCATTCACATTTGTAAGTCGATTTAATTCCCCAGTACTCAAATCCAAGTGATAAAGATCGCCTGGCTCTGTTGGTTTACTGATTCCTACTACTGCCTTATGATCATTTACCGTTAGTGCGAAAACATGTTGATTTTCAAATAAGGAAGGATATACCTCGCCCTCAATGGAACCATAATAAACTCCCGTACTGCCATGGTTAGATAATAGGAAATAGAAACTTCTGCTATCGTCATTCCAAATAACACCATGATTTGAACCGCCTAATTGGAAGTCTGCCGCAACACAATCTCCAACATATGCATCGAGTTCACTTGTTAAACAAGTTAATTCTTTGCTATCAACTGTGTAAAGCCAGATTTGAGGTAAAGTCGCACCTGCAAATTCTTGTTCATGCCCGATTAACGCAATATACTTGCCATCGGGTGACCAAGAAGGGAGGCCAAAATTACCGGTACTTCCTGTTATCTTGTCATAGCTTTTATCTTTTACTGACATTACGTATACATCAGAGATTAAATTATAATCTGAATCATCACTAATATCACCAACAAATGTGATTTTCGTTCCATCTGGAGACCAACCTCCTGCTGCATAATCATAATCTCCTGATGTCAGTTGTTCTACCTCACCAGATGCAACATCAAGTACTGCAAGATGTTGATTTTTATTATCTAAAAATCCTGCTGCATCAGATTTGTAACGAATTCTGTCTACAACCAGTGGTTCAAGCTTTTTCTCGTTTTCATCCTTTTTCTTCTTTTCTTTATCAGTGATGCTTTCATCAGGAGCTAAAGAAGTTGTAACTAAAATTTTCGAACCATCTGGTGACCAGATTGGATTTCTGGCACCATTCACACAATATGTAAGCTGCTTCGGCTCACCACCGTTTGCATTCATAACAAAAATTTGCTGTTTACCTGAACGATTTGATACAAATGCAATTGACTCTCCATCAGGAGACCAACGTGGTGACCCATCTCGAACATCCCCAAAAGTCCACTGTGTAATCTTCCCGCCAACGGTGCCAACATATAAATGTGAGTTATACTCGTGCTTTTCCTTATTTATTTCCGTTTCCACAAACACGTATGTGCTTCCATCTGGAGAAAATTGTGGGTCATTGACTGTTTTTAATTCATATAAATCCTCTGCAACGATTCCTCTACGCTTATTCTCTGTCATCCTTCTCCCGTCCTTTATTACAATATAGTCAAAGTGAAGTAGTACTTCTACTTCCATTATGCACTACAATTTAAATTATTTCGACAACAGAAATAATTTATCCTTCACTTTTCTTGATTCTTCTAAAAAAATAACGTATTATATACACAAACATATGTTCTATAAGGAAGGATAATCATGACAAGAATACCTGAGGATGATCGAGATATTTTCGAAAAAGCTATCTTTTTACCCATGGTTCTTACCATCCTTAATCGGGATCTTTCAGCAATAGAAACAGCTGGCTTTAAGCTAAAAAAGCCATATCTCCATCTGCTTGAACATACAATGAAAAAAGTTCAAAAAGACCTCTACACAATCAAACAACAAATGAAAAAGAAAAATATGAAGGTATGGGAAAAACAAAGAGATGAGGCATTTACTCTATTTTCATTTATGTATCGAGGTTATGAAGAGGAGCATAACTACTTTAACCCACGGATTCGAAATGAAGTTCAACAGCTGCTTGAATCTTATTTTATCGAAAAAAATGCCAGTGAGTAATATTGGAAAATTTTAAAACGGGAAAATTTTTTAATGCTTTATATCGGATCAGTTCTATTTGGGTGAGCTTTCGTTGCTTTGAGGATTTATCACAAAATTAATGCGTTTATTAGGTTTATCCATTCGATTTGTCACAATTGTCCTTAGTTGTGCAGTTCTATGGAGTTGGTTTTGGAAGGAGCCCTTTGATATTTGCAGTTGAATTGCTTGTTTATTTGTAAAAATAACGGTTGTTTTTTCATGAAGACTATACTCGCAATCTGAGACATAATTATGAGAAAGCCATGCACAATCCTGTTTGGTTGGAGAAGCAGTCGGAAATAGAAAAATCTTATTAGAGGCTTCTACAATAATTGGAGCCTTATGGGTCACTCCCATGATTTCACGCGTTCCTTCTTGCCTGCCTTTAAGTGAGCTTCCAAAATAACGACAGCTTCGGTCGACGATTTCCGTAGGTTTCATGGCTACTACATATTCACCTTCTACCTCGAGTACCCTTGAACAGGTATTATTTCCTTCGATTGGAAGTACCGCCATTGTGTCTGGGTTAATCTCATATTCCACTAAATAGTTTGTATTTTTCACTTTCACTCATACATCCCCTTCAAATTGTTTTAATTTTTAAACTAATGAAAGCATTCTCATAATACCATGTCTAGGTAATTATAACTACATCGTTCACAAAATGTTCACAAAAAAATAGTGGAGTTCTTTTTAAAATGCTCTTATTTAAGAGCGTCTTTAAAAGAATCCCACTTCATGCTTGCTTGGTGTCTAGCTCAAAGCGTCATCGACCCAATCGCTTCTGAAGGTAAAATGCACCTTCTGTCAACGCTCGTCTTATACTTGTCGTCGATAGGCGGACGATTTAGCGTTACGCTTTTCTCATGAATTCTCATTAATTTGGCCAAGTTCCTTTTCAGCAAGATATGCATTTCCTTGTTCTAATGTCGTATGCTCGTCAATCGAATTTCCCGCATAGACAGATTCCGAAAGAAAAGGATTATTTGTATCAAGTGCGTTTGACATCCCGAAAACCGGATTTAATGGCGTGTTCATTGCAATATCGTGATTTGAACGTTCATTTGGATTTTTCATTTTTTTCCACCTCCATTACTATCATGCATGGAAATCATGATTGTCATACAAATATTTTAATTATTCCAAATAAATTTTTAAAAAGTCTAAAAATTCAGTTGATTTTACGTGTCTATCTAAATATACTAATAAAAAGGATTTAGGGGTGAGCTTTCATGAAAAATAGAAAAACATACTCAGAGATCATGAAGTCACGGGATACGAAAAAACTTAATTCACCTAGGGAAACGGTACTTGATATATATATTCAAATGATTATTGATGAGAGCCTATTTATACGAAAAAAAGAGATCTTGGAATCAAAGGTTAATGAAGCGATTGATAGCAGAAATGAAGGTTTGTTTATGGAAGCAGCAGCAGAATACCGGAAACTATACAGTAAAACATTGTAAAATTGGATTTCGTAAAAAAACTGACTAACAAAAGTTAGCCAGTTTTTTTACGAGTATCCTTGTTACCCTATGAGTGATTGTAGTTCAAATACTGTCTTAACTGTTCCTACTTCAAGCCCTGCATCATTTTTTATAATTGAAGGCTTCAATTCTCTTAATCTAGTGATTGTGTCTTTATTTGAATAACCGATTTGTTCGAGAATAGTTGCTACAATTACGGGCCAATTGTCTTCAGAACCATTGGCTACTTTTAAAGCAAAGCCTAGTCCTTCTTTTTTCAGCCCAAAGCAATAGACACCCTGTGCTCCACCTTTTGCTACGATATTGTTATCTTCTAACAACGTTGTACAAATAAACCGCTTAGATGCTACCATTTTGGGAAACTCATTCATTATTTTTGTCATTTCGATGACAGCCTTTTGTAAATTGGGATCATCGATTAAATCTGGATTGGCAAATTTGAGGTACGTGATTGCCATATTTTTAAGCGGAATTCCAAATACAGGAACCCCACATCCGTCAATTCCGATTTTTATCTTCGAGATAGGGACCTCAGATAGGAGTGAGAGTATATGTAGGATTTGTTGTTGTAGTGGGTGATCAACTTTCCAATACTCTCCAATTGTATACCCCATTTCACGACATACAGCTAGGAAACCCATATGCTTTCCTGAGCAATTATGATAAATCCTCCTTTTCTCCATTCCTTTTCTTAGTATATCTTCTCTTGGTTCTGTATTTAATGGATATGAGGGAGGACAATACAGTTCTTCCTCTTTTATAGGTAATTTCTGCAACATTGATTCAAGAGCAGTAATATGATAAAACTCACCACGATGAGAAGCTGTAAACATTGCCGTTTCTTCGTTGGTTAGGCCATATTTGGTAATTAAATTTGCAAGAAATACTGGTAATGCTTGTAATGGTTTTGCGGAAGATCTAAAATAAGTATAATGTTCTGAATCCCCCAATTGGTACTTAACATTTAATTTTTTATTTACACCACAAACCATTCCAATATGTACATTTTCTAGTAATCCAGCCCTCGTCTCTTCCACTAATATGTTAAAATTCACAGTCTTCATTCCTTTCGCTGTATCCTGCGATTTTCATCAACTATTCTAGATTTAGAAGAATATGCTGTGCTTGAATAGCTGCCCCAAACACCACTCCCCGATCACTTAATTCAGAGTAGACAATTCTTACTTTTTCTTTTATAGGCTCCCAAATAAATAAGTTCAATTTCTTTTCAATCGCTTCTTTTATTTCTGGGAATTTTTGAATGGTACTCCCACTTAAAATGATCACCTCTGGATCATACAGGCATAATATGTTGCTTATCGCTAGAGCGATATATGTTGAGGTTCTGTCCATGATATTAACTGCCCATGATTCACCATCACGATAGGAATTGAACACATCTTCTATACTTGTTATGTCCTTTACTTTTCTTGCATCTGACACAATTGCCCCTTCGGATATATAGGTTGCTAAGCAGCCAATCTTCCCACATTTGCACACATTACCAGTTGGGTCCAATACCGTATGACCAATCTCTCCCGCATTATTAGACTCTCCTCGATGTATTTGGCCATTTAAAATAATGGCTGAACCAATACCTGAACCTATTCCCACTAGGACTGCATTTTGTGAATCTTTTGCCTTTCCAACATTATTCTCAGCCACTATTTTCATTTTCAATTCATTGTCAATTATCACATCAAAGCCAGTATTTTTATGTAGGTCTGATGCCAAATTTACATTTTTCCATTTAAGCTGATCCGACACTTTAACAACACCATTTTGGTAATCTATTAAACCTGGAAGACCGACAGCTACTCCAATAAACTTTTCTAATGGAATTTGCTGTTGTCTAATAAGGTCTTTCATTAAAAACATAACCTTTTCCAGTGTTTCCTCATATTTTTCTGATTCCTCTCTTGAAACACTTTGCCAAGCAACAATTTCCCCGTTAAAGTTCACAATGCCAATTTTTATAATTGCTTTATCCAACTCTATCCCAATTGTGTATAAAACATCACCACATATATCAAGTAGTGTTGCTCGTCTTCCTACACCCGAAGTAACAAGTTCCGTCTCTCTTACAAACCCTTGTATATGTAACTCGTTTACAATTCTCGTAATTGTAGTGGGACTCATCCCAGTTATTTTGGCAATTTCCATTCTTGAAATCGGAGATTGGTTTTTTATGATTTCGAGAACTAAATTCTTATTTTGTTTTTTCATTAATAGTTGGTCTTGTTTTTCCATCTTTTAACCTTCTTTTTATCTTTTTTTAAGAAATCATGTTTATACTCCTAGTTGAAGAACAAACATCATTAGTTAAATGTAGGTCCAATGTTGAATTGTAAAACAACTCAACATTGGGGTACCTTAATAAATTGATTCTTCCATATCTTTTAAATTACTTAAAGCTTTTTACAAAATCTACTGCCATAGAGATATCCCTGACAGGGTTCATATTCACTTCACGTTCAATTGTTAAATAACCATTGTACCCAATCTCATTTAATGCTGTAAAATACTTTTGAAAGTCAACAGAACCCTTACCTAATGGTACTTCTTTAAAAAACTCGCCAGTAGCAACCATTTGGGCAATCTTTTTATGATCTAGGCCTTTCCCATGACCAAGAGCACCATAAACATCCCGCGGGTCAACAGGTTTTGTTTGTATCCCATCTTTTACATGGGTATGGACAATGTAATTCTTTAAAAGTTTCACCCCTTCAACTGGATCATCACCTGTCACCATGACCATATTAGCGGGGTCAAAATTGACAGAAACTCCATTTGTACTTAAGCTGTCTAGAAAAGATTTTAATCTAACAGATGTTTCTGGTCCTGTTTCAATTGCGAAATATGCGTTCATACTCTTTGCATAAATCCCCAGTTCATCGCAGGCTGTTTGCATCGTTTCATATATACTACTATCCTTTTTTTCAGGTACAATACCGATGTGTGTTGTAACAATATTTGTACCCAATTCAACCGCAAGATCTAATATCCGCTTTGATTTTTCGATTTTTTTCGTATTTTGCCGGTGGTCTTGAAAACCGTGTCCACCTAAGTCACCACATAATGCGGATATCTCTAATCCTAATGATGAAATATAATCCTTCAGTTCCTTTCGAGCTGAGTAACTTAGATTTTCAGGTGCCATTTCTCCATCAACTGCATAGATTTGGACACCGTTAGCACCCATGTCTTTTGCAACTTTTAGCCCATCACGAAGTGGTAATCTTAAACTATCCACAATGATTCCGATTTTATTACTTATTTTTACTTGCTCCATTTATAAAAATGTCACCACACTTTTCTTTTCTGAAGCTTCATAAATACCTGCAAGCATTTTCATGATTTCAACTCCATCCTCTACAGGGGCAACTGTTTCTGTTCCAAATAAACAGCTTGTTACAAAGGAATCAATTTCATTTTGAAAAGAATTTTTAAAATCAAATGTTAAATGATCGATTTGCGGGTGAATATTTACAATTGTATTATTTTCTTCACTTACCAACATTAACTCAGGCTCTAGCTCTGCTCCACCTTTTGTACCGAACAGCTTTACTTGAATTTCATCCTTTTTCGCATGAAGCGTAAAGGAAACGTCGATCATTAAGGAAGCTCCATTTTCAAATGTAATAAGTGCGTTAGCCATATCTTCAACCGTATTCTTATCTTTATCATAGTCAGCGGCTTTATAAAAGCTTAACTCCTCAACATTACCGCGATTTCCCAGCAATTGATAAGTATGCCCAGATATTGACTTCACCTTAGGACGCCCCATTAAATACCAGCAAATATCAATAATATGAACACCAAGGTCAATCAACGGCCCACCGCCAGAACGTTCTTTATCTGCAAACCATCCACCAGGATTTCCCAAACGGCGCAAACATGATGCTTTAGCATAATAAATTTCTCCTAATTTGCCATTATCAATAAAGGATTTCAATACCTTTGTATTGGTGGCAAACCTTCGTACAAACCCGACTTGCAAAATCTTATTTGATTGTCGAACTGCTTCTTCTACCTTTAATGCCTCTTCCACATTCATTGATAAAGGTTTTTCTACTAGTACGTGTTTACCACCTTTGAGGGCACCTATTGAAATATCAGCGTGAGTATTATTCCACGTACAAATGCTGATAGCATCAACTTCAGGATCATGAAACACTTCCTCAAGGCTACTATAAACACGATTTATACCATATAGTTTTGCCTTTTCTTCGGCTCTTTCTTTTGAATAGTCATATACACCGTACAGAATCGAGTTAGAGTTATTCGCATAAGCTTGTAAATGCATATCAGAAATTGATCCTGTTCCAATCACACATACTCGTAATTTGTCCACAGCTATTCCATCCTTCCCAGACTGTTTTCGACAACATTTATTGTACTTCGTTCCATAATCTCCTCACATTGTCCATACCAATTTTGGATCCAACCTTACAATCTTCCATTCCTTCAAATTCAACCGTTAGGTACCCATCATATCCCGAGTTTTTAACTAGTTTAATAATCTCACGAATATTTAAGTCACCATGACCAACGATTGCACCACGCAAATAATTTTCATTCACTGTTCTAAACCAAACTCCATCACCTGGATTTTCGTAATACGGACGAATATAGAAATCTTTAAAATGAACAGTAGCAGCATATTTGATATTTTTCTTAACTCCGACAAGTGGTTCCTCATCAATACAAAGGAAGTTGCCAACATCAAGTGTTGTTTTAAAATTTTCGCGATTTACTGCGTGAATCACTCGTTGAACACGATCACTCGACTGTACATTAAAGCCATGGTTCTCTATTGTTGTGGTAATACCATATTGTGCAGCATAATCAGCTACCAACTGGCTACCTTTTACTAATTTCGAAAAATGTTCATCAAAATAATGAATGGTCATATGCTCTTGCGGCAAGGTAAAAGCTGTTACATCATGACGCATAATTTTAATTCCTAAATGATTAACGATATCGACATGCTTTTTCAGGCGTTCCACTTCCTCAAAAAAAGCTTCCTCTGTTTCTTGAACAAAATTTGCTGGTAAAGAATAAGCTGATAATTCAATTCCCACGGACGCTGCTTTTTCTATAATTTGATCAGCTAATTCAATATTATCAACTACTGAATATCCATATGGAACTAATTCAACGTGCTCACCACCATTGTCCGCTACCCATTGTATGACATCTAAAACAGTCATCGTTCCTTCTCTAAGTTCTCTTACTAAACTATATGTACTTAATCCAACCTTCATAGTTATCACTCCTATTATATTTAATCTATAAATAGTCCCAGCATAATCTGAGAATTTATGTTTCTTCAAAAAAACTAATTTACAACCTTACTATTCTACTAAATGACAAGCAACAAAGTGTTCTGACGTACCACCATTTTTTACTGGAGGCTCTGTTACCCTACAAATATCCTTTGCAATTGGACAACGTGTATGAAATCTACAACCTGATGGAGGATTTACGGGACTTGGTAAGTCGCCCTGTAATATAATCCGTTCCCTTCTTAACCTCGGATCTGGAATTGGGATAGAAGACAGTAAAGCCTTAGTATAAGGATGCTGTGGGTTTGAAAATATAGTCTCTTTTGGCCCAGACTCCACAATCGTCCCGAGATACATAACTCCAATATGATCACTGATGTGTTCAACTACACTTAAATCATGGGAAATAAACAAATATGTTAAGTTAAATTCCCGTTGTAAATCTTTTAATAGATTTAATATTTGTGATTGGATTGAAACATCTAATGCTGAGACTGGCTCATCTGCAATAATTAGCTTTGGCCTCATAATAAGGGCTCGTGCAATTCCAATACGTTGCCGCTGTCCACCACTGAACTCATGGGCATATCTATCTGCATGATATTCACCTAATCCAACGATTTCTAGCATTTCAGAAACTAGTTTGTTTCGTTCTGCCCTTGATAATTTTGAATGAATGACTAGTGGTTCTCCTACAATGTCACGAACCTTCATTCTTGGATTTAACGAAGCATACGGATCTTGGAATATCATTTGAACCTTTTTTCTGATTGTTTTTAAATGTACTTCTTTTTTTTGTGAGATTTCCTCCCCATCAATCCAAATTTCACCATTGTTCGGTTGAATTAATCGTGATATTAGTCTTCCTGTTGTCGACTTCCCACATCCACTTTCTCCTACCAGACTAAATGTTTTTCCTTCTTGAATCATAAACGACACATCATGAACTGCTTTTAAAGACTTCTGTTTCTCAAACATCCCACTTGGAAGAGAAAATGACTTTTTCAATCCAGATACTTTTAAAAGAATATTAGACACGAATGCCCCCCCTCTCATCATTGTATAGCCAACAGCTACAGGTTCTGCCATTTTCTATTATGAATTCTGGTGGCTCTTTCTCAGAGCAAATCGGCATCGCATCTTTACATCTTGGCGAAAATTTGCACCCTATTGGAAGATTGCTAGGATCAGGAACATTCCCCTTTATTGAATCAAGCCTATCCTTTTTTTGACCAATCTTAGGAACTGAACCAATTAAACCTTTTGTATAAGGATGCTTCGGACTTTCAAATAAATCAAAAACGTCCGCCTCCTCAACGACCCTTCCCGAATACATTACAACAACACGGTCACACATTTCAGCAACGACACCTAAGTCATGGGTAATTAATAACACAGACATGTTCTCTCTTTGCTTTAACTGTTTTATTAAATCCAATATTTGCGCTTGTATTGTTACATCAAGAGCGGTAGTTGGCTCATCTGCGATTAAAAGTTCCGGGTTACAGGAGATGGCCATTGCAATCATGATTCTTTGTCGCATTCCACCTGATAATTGGTGTGGGTATTCATACAGAATTTCTTCAGCACGTGGAATTCCTACTTTTTTTAGAATCGAAATTGCATGTTTTTTAGCCTGTTTGTCATTTAATTCCAAATGAATGCGTATGGGCTCTAACAATTGCTCCCCAATTTTCATTACAGGGTTTAACGAAGTCATCGGCTCTTGAAAAATCATTGCTATTTGCTTTCCACGAATCCTTCTCATTTCACTTTCTGATTTGGTTGTTAATTCTTCTTTATTAAATTGAATGGTTCCTTGGCTTATCTCTCCACTCGTACCTTTAAAGAGTTTCATGATGGATAATGACGTTAAACTTTTGCCACTACCGGACTCTCCAACTAAACCAAGAACCTCTCCTTTATTTATGTGAAAGGTAACTCCATGTAGAATTTTTATTTTTTGTTTATCTTTTGTAAATTCAGTTTCAAGTTTTTTGACTTGTAGCAGCTTTTCCATCCTCTTCAAACTCCTTATTCATTCTTTGTTTTTGGGTCTAACACATCTCTTAAACCATCACCTACAAGATTAAAGGCTAAAACTGTTAAAAAGATGGCTATTCCAGGCATCATGACTACATGTGAGGATGTTCCTAGATAATCACGCCCGAGACTTAGCATGGCTCCCCAATCTGGTGTTTCTGGACTAGCCCCTAAACCAAGAAAACTTAAACTTGAGGCTGCCAAAATCGCTGTACCTATTCTCATAGAGATAAAAACAATTAAACTACCAGCGGTTTCAGGAAAAATGTGTCTAAACATAATTCTAAAATGTGAGGCTCCCATTGATTTTGCCGCTTCCACAAAAAGGGTTTCTTTTCCTTCTAGGGTAGAACCCCTTACTAATCTTGCAAAAGAAGGAATACTAAATACACCCACTGCTATTACCACATTTTTTAATCCAGGACCTAAGATGGCAATAATTGCAATTGCGAGCAATATATCTGGAAAAGCAAAGAGGACATCACTTGACCTCATGATAATTCGGTCTAACCAACCTCCAAAGTACCCACTAATCAGTCCTAAAATCGTTCCACCAATAGCACCTAACAATACAGATGAAAAGCTTACACTTAATGAGATTCTGGTACCCGCTAATAATCTACTAAAAATATCACGTCCATATTCATCCGTTCCTGCTAAATGTTCCATACTAGGTCCTTGTAAAACTTCATTATAATTCGGCTCATATGGATCGTAAGGTGCAATGTAAGGACCAATAATTGCAATAATGATTAGTAGTAGAATAAAGAAGCTTGCCCAGAGAGCAGTCTTTTGCCTTTTCCAATTCTTCCAAAACTCTTTTATTCGAGAATATTGTTTTTCATTAGTGACTGTTATCAAATTAGGTACCTCTTTCGATACTTCCATGCCGATCCTCCTTTACGATACATAGCGGATTTTTGGATTTAGAAAACTATAAAGAATATCTACTAACAAATTTACTAAAATGAACTCAATTGAAAATAGTAATAATTCAGCTTGTATAACTGGATAATCTCTAAACGCAATCGAATCAATTAATAACCGCCCCATACCCGGAAAACTAAATACTGTTTCCACAACAACCGAACCTCCTAATAAGAATCCAAATTGAAGTCCGGCAATTGTAACAACTGGAATTAATGAATTTCGTAATGCGTGCTTTGGAATGACAACAGATTCTTTTAACCCTTTTGCCCGCCCAGTTCGAATATAGTCTGCCTTCAAAGTATCAAGCAAGGAGGATCTTGTAAAACGTGCGAGCATCGACATGATTCCGGCACCTAGAGTTAACGAAGGTAAAATATAGCTTTTCCACCCATCAATTCCACCAGTTGGGAGCCATCCTAGTTTTACAGAAAAAATTTGTATTAGGAGTAAACCTAACCAAAAGCCCGGCAAGGAAATACCTGAAACAGCAGTAACCATACCTAAATAATCTGGCCATTTATTTTTAAAAACAGCTGATAGAGTACCTATTAATAATCCTATAATTAACGCCCATACCATACTAAACATTGTTAAATAAATAGATGGCATTAATCGATCTGCAAACATATCCATTACAGGTAATCCTGTTTTTAGGGATGTCCCTAGATCACCTTGGAATAGATTGTCCATATATGTAATATATTGTTCCCATATTGGCTTATCCAGCCCTAGCTCAGCTCTAATAATCTCTACTTCCTCTAAAGTAGCGTCTTTACCCGCAACTAATCGTGCTGGATCTCCCGGAATTAAATGTGTAAAAAAGAAGATTAATATTGAAACAATGAATAGGATGGGTATCATTTCAAAAATTCGTTTAATGATATACTGGAGCATTATTGAAACCCCTTTCTTAGGAAGGAAAGAAGCTTTGGGATTCACATCCCTCCACTTCTTTTTTACGACATAAGTTTTCTACTTACTTTAGGTTTGCGTCTAGTACGTTTATTCCACCTGTTGGTGATATAAATACACCTTCTACATTTGTTCTCTTTCCTGCTAAAATTTCATCTACACCTAGGAAAATCCACGGTGCATCATTATAAATTGTTGATTGAATATCACTATAAATTGCTGTCTGTTTGCTTTCGTCTGGTGTTTTATTCACTTCTTCAATCCATTTATCAACTTGATCGTTTTTGTAGTATGCAGTATTTGCACCATTTGGCGGGAATGAACCGCCATAGAATAATGGTTTCGTAGCATTTGTTGGATCAGAAGGAAATGCAGACCAACTTACGTACCACATTTGTAACTTAGTATCCTCAGGTGTTTGTGCCCCGTAAATCTCGTCCGAAAGCGTACCTTCTTCCATTGATTTAATTTCTACATCTACACCAATTTCTTTTAACTGTTGTTGAATAAACTGCATACCTTTCATCGTATCCGAGTTTGTATTACCCCAGATTTCAGCTTTAAAGCCATCTTCTAATCCAGCCTCTTTTAGTAGTTTCTTCGCCTTTTCAATATCTTGTTCATATACTTCTTGTTTCTCATAATGAAGTGTTTTGCTTGGAATAATGGAGTCTAATGGTAACCCAAATCCTGCATTAACTACGCTTATAAATGCATCTTTACTAACCGCATAGTTTAGAGCTTGTCGAACACGAACATCGTCATAAGGTTCTTTCATTGTATTTATAGATACATAACGAGCAATTGTTGAAGGTATTTTTTGAACCTCTACATCCTTATTACCCTCTAATTCCTTAATATTTTGACTTGGTAATGGATAAATTACATGGGCTTCCCCAGTTTTTAACATCGCTACTCGTGATCCATTCTCAGGAACTGGTTTATATGTAATTTTCTTTACGCGGTCTTTTTTATCCCAGTACTCGTCGAAACGTTCAACTGTTAAATGGTCCCCTTGTACCCATTCAACAAATTTAAATGGTCCAGTACCAACGGGTTTTTTTCCAATTTCCTCACTTCCACCCTCCAAAACCTTAGGACTAAGAATTTTTGCTGAGACAAACCTTGTTAACATACCAGCATAAGGCTCTTTTAACGTTACTTTTATTTCATAATCACTTAAAATCTCAATATTCTTAATGAGGTTAAATCCCCGACTATTTAGGCGAAGACTATCATCATTAATGATTCTTTCGAAGTTTGCTTTAACATTTTCAGCATTAAATTCTTCACCATCATGGAATTTTACTCCTTGACGTAACTTGAATGTATAAACTAATGCGTCTTCACTTATACTGTAATCCTCGGCGAGTTGTTTAATAATTTTTCCTTCCTCATCAGATCCTAGTAGACCCTCCAGCATAGCTGACTGCACCGAGTTCGAATTTGTATCCCCAGTATTATGTGGGTCCATAGAAATAAAGTTTTCATTTACAGCGATCACCAATTCTTGCTCAACCTTTTTACTATTCTCCTCCTTCTCACCCCCACTTTCTTTACTAGAGCATCCAACAAAAAACACTGCAGAAAAAACCACCAATAACAACACTTTCCAATACTTTGATCTACTCATTAACTTTCCCCCTTTTTTGTTCTTTTCAGGTCTTTACATGATAGATTTATTGATTTTGTTCCCTGAATAAAATATGGTAAATTTTCTCGTACTAACCCTCCAATTAGTTAATACGATTAAACATTCCACCTTAATTATTTTCACCATGTTAATAAAAACTTAAAAACTAACAATAAAATTACACTTTTTAAG